>NZ_JBSFTP010000007.1:0-174529 GCF_053591315.1 Streptomyces sp. NPDC003042 | reverse complement strand
GTCGAGGAGCAGGACGTCCTTGACCTCACCCTTCAGCACACCCGCCTGGAGGGTCGCGCCGATCGCGACGACCTCGTCCGGGTTGACGCCCTTGTGCGGATCCTTGCCCGTCAGCTCCTTGACCAGCTCCGTCACCGCCGGCATCCGGGTCGAGCCGCCCACCAGGATGACGTGCTCGACATCGGAAACCTTGATCTTCGCGTCCTTGACCGCCTCGTGGAAGGGGGTCTTGCAGCGCTCCAGCAGGTCTGCCGTCAGCTCCTCGAACCGGGCTCGGGTGAGCCGCTCGTCCAGGTGCAGCGGCCCCTCGGCGGAGGCGCTGATGTAGGGCAGGTTGATCGAGGTCTCCGTGGCCGAGGAGAGTTCGATCTTCGCCTTCTCGGCGGCCTCGCGCAGACGCTGGACCGCCATCTTGTCCTTCGTGAGGTCGATGCCGTGGCCGTTCTTGAACTGCTTCACGAGGTAGTCGACGACGCGCTGGTCCCAGTCGTCGCCGCCCAGGTGGGTGTCGCCGTTGGTGGCCTTGACCTCGACGAGTCCTTCGCCGATCTCCAGGAGCGACACGTCGAAGGTGCCGCCGCCGAGGTCGAAGACCAGGATCGTCTGGTCGTTCTCCTTGTCGAGTCCGTACGCGAGGGCGGCGGCGGTCGGCTCGTTGACGATGCGCAGCACCTTGAGCCCGGCGATCTCGCCGGCCTCCTTGGTGGCGGTGCGCTGGGCGTCGTTGAAGTACGCGGGCACGGTGACGACCGCGTCCGTGACCTCCTCGCCCAGGTAGGCCTCGGCGTCGCGCTTGAGCTTCTGCAGCACCCGCGCCGAGACCTCCTGCGCGGTGTACCGCTTTCCGTCGATGCTTCCGCTCTCGGGGAACCGCCAGTCCGCCTCGCCCATGTGGCGCTTGACCGACCGCACGGTGCGGTCCACGTTCGTCACCGCCTGCCGCTTGGCCAGCTCGCCGACGAGCACATCGCCGCCCTTGGCGAAGGCGACGACGGACGGCGTGGTCCTGGCTCCCTCCGCGTTGGGAATGACGGTCGGCTCGCCGCCCTCCAGGACGGACACCACCGAGTTCGTGGTGCCCAGGTCGATGCCTACTGACCGAGCCATGTCAGCCTCCTCCAGCCCCGCGTCGCTGTCTCACTATTCGGCGCGTTCCCCTGCCGGGGCCGGATATGCGGGGCCCGTTCGAGGTCACTTGTAGGCGAGGCGCAGGTCTTCGCGGTGGGCGGCGAGCCAGGTACGGAAGTCCTGGAGGCCGGGGTGGAGTTCCCGGACGGCGGTGAGGTCGCGGGCGCTGGTGAAGCGGTGCTCGCAGTCGGCGTAGAACTGGAACATGTTCCCCGCCTCGTCGGCGCCGGGGAAGCCCTGGGCGCGGAAGGCGTCCGGGTCCAGGGGCCGGTAGTGCACCGGTTCGCCGAGTGTCCCGGTGAGGGCCTCGGCCATGGCGGCGACCTTGAGGTGTTCGCCGGCGACGCTGACGGTGGCGGCGATGAGATCGGTGTCGCGCTTGAAGATCGCCAGAGCGATCTTGCCGACGTCGTCGACGCCCATGCCGGAGAGCCTGCTCTCCCCCATGGGCAGGTTCAGCACGAGGGCTCCGTCCTCGCCCCGCTGGGGGCCGAAGGTGGAGAGCAGGTTCTCCCAGAAGAACGTGGTGCGCACGAACGTCGTGGGAACACCGGCCTCGGTGAAGAAATGGTCGGCCTCGGCCTTGGCGTCGAAGTGCGGCACCTTGTAGGTGCCCTGGAGCGTGGGCATCCGCTCGTCGTCGAGCGGGATGCACAGACGCGTGTCGTCCAGCGTGGACCAGATCGCGTGCTGCACTCCGGCGTGCGAGGCGGCCCGGGCGAGCGCCCCGGCCTGGGTCTTCTCCCGCTCGGCGGACATGTGCTCCCAGAAGTTGGTGACCAGGAAGGCGCCGTAGGCGTGCTCGAAGGCCGGGGCCAGGCTGGTCTCGTCGTCCATGTCGGCCTGGACGATCTGCGCCCCGAGCCGTTCCAGTTCCCGGGCCTCGTCCGCATCGGGCCGACGGGTCACGGCGCGGACGGTGAAGCCGCTGCCCTCGTCCGAGAGGATCGCGTGGGCGAGGGAGCCGCCCTGCCGCCCGGTCGCGCCGAACACGGTGATGATCTTCTTCTGGGCCATGGCTCCACCCTCGCAGACTCCTCGAAGCGACTCTCCTCAGCAGCGTCTCCGCGTGCCCCTTCCCCACCCGTTCGGCCCTCATGCCCCGCCCGGCCGCCCTGGGCGGGGGCTGCCTCCGAGGTGCGCGGTGGGGCCGGGGGTGGCAAGACTGAGGGCATGGCGAACAAAGCGGCGCTCGTGGGTGGCCCGGACGATCTGCCGGAGCGGATCGTGTCCCTCACCACTCCGGGCCAGGACCTCAAGATCCTCCACCGCGGCGGATACGAGCACTTCAGGCCCACGTCGCGGCAGCAGGACACCGCGGCGGGGCAGATCCCCGTCTACGAGTGGTGGGAACGGACCGAGATCGCCGAATGACGGCTCAAGGCGTGATCGGCGCCGCCGGGTAGGTAGCCAGGAGCGGACCGACACCGGTCAGCTCCAGCATCCGGGCCAGGCGGTCCGGGACGGCGGTCAGGGCCAGTGATCCGTCCGCGTTCCGCGCGGAGCGCAGGATGTTGATGAGGGCGTTGAAGCCCGAGGAGTCGCAGAACGTCACGCGGCCGAGGTCCAGGACGAGGCGCGGGCAGCCGTTTTCGATGACCTCCAGTGCGCCGACGCGCAGCGAGGCGGCGGTGACGACGTCGATCTCGCCGGAGACGGCGATGAGGGCGAGGTCGCCCGTGTGCTGGACGGTCATGGTCAGGTTGCCGGTCACGGTGTATCAGTGCTCCTGGACGTCGGGGCACCCGCCGGCGGGGCGTGGGGCGGGCGGGGTGGCACGGACAGGGCGAGGATGGCGATGTCGTCGCTCGTCTGCTGGTGCAGGCTCGCGATGAGCGCCACCGTGTCCTCCACCAGTACGGCGGCGGCCGTGGTGGTGCGGGAGGCGAGGAAGGCGGCGACGCCGTGCTCGCCGAGCATGCTGCCGTCCCGCCGACGCGCTTCGGTGAGCCCGTCGGTGTAGAGCAGCAGGCTGTGGCCGAGGGCCAGGCGCAGCGTGAGGGAGGCGAAGTGCGCCTCGGGGAGGGCGCCGACGAGCATGCCGCCCGGGGGGAGCACCGATTCCACCAGCAGGTGGCCGTCGCCGTCCGGCTGGAGGTGGAAGAGGGGTGGGTGCCCGCCGGTAGCGACCGCGACGGTGTAGCCGCCGCGGGGGTCGGGGTCGAGGGTGCCGAAGACGCAGGTGCAGAACCTGCTGCCGGTCGCCGGGTCGAGCAGCAGGGCGCTGTTCAGCGCGGCGAGCACGTCCTTGGGGTCGTGGTGGTGCTGGGCGGCCTCGCGCAGGGTGTAGCGGGTCAGTGAGGTGACGGCCGCCGCTTCGGATCCCTTCCCGCACACATCCCCGAGGAAGAACGCCCACCGGCCGCTGCCCAGGGGGAAGACGTCGTAGAAGTCGCCGCCCACATCGAGGGTGGAGGCGGTTTGGTAGTGGCAGGCCAGCTCCATGCCGGGCACGGTCGGCAGTACCGGCGGAAGGAGGGTGCGCTGCAAGGTGGCTGCGTAGGCGGCGAGCATCAGCTTGTCCCGCTCGGCCTGTGCACGGGCCTGTTCCTGTTCCTTGCGCCGTTCCTGCTCCTGGCGCAGTCGGCGCAGGGCCGCCAGGCGCAGTTCCAGCGTGTCCATCACCATCGCGGCGAGATCGGCCAGGATCTGTGCGTCGGTCTCGGTGATCGAGCGCGGCCGCGTGTCGAGGATGTTGACGGTGCCCAGACGGTGCCCGTCGGCGGTGGTGATCGGGGCGCCCGCGTAGAAACGTGCCCCCGTGGGTCCGGTGACCAGCGGGTTGGCGCGGGCAGCCGGGTCGTCGAGGGTGTCGGGGACCACGAGGATGCCGGCGCGCAGGACCGCCGAGGCGCACAGGCCGGGCTTCCGGCCGATCTCCGTGACCCCGTCGAGGCCGTAGGTGGCCTTGAACCAGATCCGGTCGGTGTCGACGATCGTCACGCTCGCCGCCGGTACGTCGAAGAGGCGCACCGCCATCGCGGCGACGCGGTTGAAGGCGGCGTCGGGCGGCGTGTCGAGGATGTCGTAGCGGCGCACCGCCGCCATCCGCGCCGCTTCGTGCTCTGCGACCGATGCGCGCCCGATGGGCGGCTCTGGCGGTCCGGCCGTGGACACACGGACCCGTGTGGACACCGCTTGCCTGCCTTTCGCAAGCGCCGACCGTCCGGCCCGGTGAGCCGGGAGGGGCGCGATGGTCCGGCCGTTCCTCCACGACGGCGACGACGCCATGGCTTCACGGTACGCCTCCTGCGGCAACGCCGCCCGGACGGCGGTCACATGACGTGCCCGGCGGATGACGGAGCGCACCGCCACGCCGGTCGGCGGCTCACATATCCCGGTGTCACAAGGGTGCGCTGCCGGTTTGTGGTGCGGGACGGCGGGCAGCCGCTGAGTGATGAGCCTGGTGCGCCAGCCGAGCACAGGCAGAGGGAGGCACCCATGAAGCAGCCTGATCGCGGGAGCAGCAAGTCCGGACCGAGGTTGGACGACGAGCGCAAGAAGGAGGTCGAGGGACAGGTCAGGTCGGGCCATCCGACCCGAGCCGAGGAATGGCACGATCCGGAGCCGCCTGCCGATGAACCCCCGCACGAGCGGGGAAAGGGCCGGCAGCGCTGACGCGGTGTTCCCCCCGTGCCCGGCGCCCGGCCGTCGGCGCCGGACACCCGGGTGGCAGTCGGCGGCCACGATCAGAACACGCTTCGCAGAGTCCGTCTCCAACAGGGGGTACATCATGGAACTCGGCTTCCTCAAACCGCTCTTCACCCGTCCAGGACCGTGGGCCTCGGTCTACATCGACACCACGCGCGCCACGGAGGACGCCGTGAAGGTGCAGAAACTCCGTGAGCGTTCGGTCGCGTCCCAGCTCATCGAGGCGGGCGCCGACGCCTACACCACCCGGGCTGTCGTGGACACCCTCGCCCGGGAACCCGTCTCCGGGGCGCCTCCCGGGCGCGCGCTCTTCGCCGCGGGCGCCGAGGTCGTCCTCGACATTCCGCTCGCCGTGAGCCCGACCGCCGTCGAGGCGACCTGGTCGATCCTTCCGCACGTAGCGCCGCTGGCCCGGCTCAGGGGCGACGAACCGAGCTGTCTCGTCGCCTACATCGACCGGACCGGCGCCGACTTCGAGCTGCGCGACGCGCACCGCCGGGAGACCCTGGGTCAGGCCCAGGGCAAGGAATGGCAGGGCCGCGGACACCGCAGCATTCCGGCGGACCGGTACGAATGGCACTACCGGAACAAGGTCGAGAACAGCTGGAACGAGACCGCGGACATCATCGCGGTCGAGCTGGCCCGCCAATGCCCCGAGATCGGCGCCGAGTTGGTCATCCTGACCGGTGACTCGCGCGAGCGCAGGGCCGTCTACAACCGGCTGCCGGAACAGGTACAGGCCATCGCCGTCGAGGTCGAGAACGGCAGCCGCTCGGCGGGTGCCTCGCAGAGCCTCCTCGACCAGCAGATCCGGCAGGCCTGCGAGAAGTTCACCCGCGACCGGCTGGAAAGCGCCCTCGAGCGCTTCCGTACGGGACGGGGCAGGCCCGGCGAGCACCGCGAGTCCACGGTCGACACGGGACCGGGAGAAGCGGCCGAAGGGATGCCCGCCGTCGTGGACGCCGTGCGCAACCACCAGGTGGCCACCCTGCTGCTCTCGCCGGACGCCTCCGACGCGGCGCGCGAGGTGTGGATCGGGCCCGGCGTCGACGAGGTCGCCGTACAGCGCGGCCAGGCGCAGGCGATGGGCGTCGCCAAGCCCGAGCGGGCGCGCGCGGACGACGCGCTCCTGCGGTCCGCCGCGGCGGCCGGGAGCGAGGTCCTCATCGTTCCGGACGGCATGGCAGGACCGGCGGGCGGACTGGGAGCGGTGCTGCGCTGGAGCATGTGATCCGGCACGACCGACAGGTGCTACAGGTGCTACGTCCGGCGGACGCGCGCTGCCGGGCGTAGGGCTGATCCCCGGCCCCGTTGTCCGCGCCGCGAGCCCTTAGGGTGAGTGCGTGGCAGCGAACGCGAGTGCGAGTACGGGTACGGGCGACGACCGGGTGATGTACGGGTGCATGGGGCTGGGCGGCAGCTGGGAGCCCGGCCCGTACGGGCCGGCTGACATCGACGCCGCCGAGGCGGCGATCGGCACCGCCCTCGACAGCGGGATCACCGCCTTCGACCACGCCGACATCTACCGCCACGGCAAGGCCGAGGCCGTGTTCGGCGAGGTGCTCGCGCGGACGCCGGGGCTGCGGGCGCGCATCACCCTCCAGACCAAGTGCGGGATCCGGCTGGCCGGTCCGGACGGTCCGGGCATGTACGACCTGCGCGAGAAGAGCATCGTGCGGCGGGTCGAGGAAAGCCTGACCCGGCTGCGGACCGACGTGATCGACGTCCTTCTGCTGCACCGTCCCGATCCCCTGGCGGACGTGGACTCGATCGCCTCGGCGTTGACGTCCCTCCACCAGCAGGGTCGTGCGGCGCTTCGGCGTGTCGAACATGGGGGCCGCGCAGATCGCGCACCTCCAGGCACGTCTCGGCGTACCGCTGGTGGCGAACCAGCTGGAGATGAGCCTGCACAGTCGCGACTGGGTCGAGGCGGGAGTACTGGTCAACACCGGCGAGGGCGCCCGCGGCGGCTTCCCGCTCGGCACGCTGGAGCACTGCCGCGACCACGGCATCCGCCTGCAGGCCTGGGGCGCGCTGGCCCAGGGCCGCTTCACCGGCCGCCAGCAGACGCCCGCCGAAGTGGCCACCGCCGAGCTCCTGGCCGATCTCGCCCGGCAGAAGGACACGAGGCCCGAGTCGGTCCTGCTGTGGTGGCTGATCCGGCACCCGGCCGCGATCGCGCCGGTGATCGGCACCGCACGCCCCGAGCGGATCCGCGCCTGCCGCGACGCGGCCCTGCGCGAGCCGGACCTGACCCACGAGGAGTGGTACCGGCTCTGGACCACGGCCCGGGGAGTGGCTCTGCCCTGAGGCACGGGGGATGTCCCGGCGAGGGCGCACGCGCCCGGCCGGTCGTGGTTGAGCCAAGCGGGCACGCCGTCCACCACGGCAACGGCAACGCCTGCGGCGAGCGGGCCGTCACCGCCTTCCTCACCACCGGCAAGCGCCCCGCCCAGGACTCGAAACCGCCCGTACTGAGTGGTAGGGACGCGGACGCCGGCGGCCCTGCCTCAGGTGGCGCAGCCCCCCGGGCGGCCCAAGCATCCGCCGCTCGCCACCCTTGCCGGTGGCGGGCGCGAGTATCTTGGAAAGGGGTCCCGCAGGCGGATGGGGTTGTGTCGTGTCGACATCGAGTCACCAAGCGTTCGGCGCACCGTGCTGGGTCAGTCTCATGGCCCGTGACCTCCGTGCGGCCCAGGAGTTCTACGGCGCGGTTCTCGGCTGGGATTTCCCCGCCGCCCGGCTCCACGAGGACACGTTTGCCGTCGGCTTCAGCGACGGGGTCCCCGTGGCCGGCATCGGCGCCCTGACGCAGACCTTCCCGGTCCCGGTGGCCTGGCTGCCCTACTTCGCCGTCGACGACGCCGACCTCACCGCCGCGCGCATCCTCGAACGCAGCGGAACCGTCGCCGTCGGCCCCCTGTCCTACGGCACGGGCCGGGCCGCCCTCGCGGCGGACCGCGACGGGGCGGCCTTCGGGATCTGGCAGGGGGATGCCATCCCCGACTGGGGCCTGGACGGCGCCGCCGCCCCGGCGTGGCTGGAACTGCGCACCCGCGACGCGTTCGACGCCTCGATCTTCTACGGCGAGGTCCTGCAGTGGGCCTGCGACGATCCCGGCTGCTGCGAGGTCTCCTTCCATGCGGAGAGCGAGCACATCCTGCTGCGCCACGGGCGCCACACCGTCGCCCGCCTGCGGGGTGGCGCCCTGGCCGGGGCCCCCGACCCGCATATCCGCCCGCGCTGGCGCGTCCATTTCCGGGTGCCCGACGTCGAAGCCGCCGTGAAGGCGGCCACCGAGTTCGGCGGTCACGTCATCGCCGCCGGGGACCCCGCCGTCGAGGGCACCACCTTGCGGGATCCCGAGGGCGCCCTCTTCGGCGTCGCCGCCCCGGCCGGACCGGGCGACGGTGCGGGTCCCGCCTGAGGCGGCTCGCACGGCTTCAGGAGATGTCCCCCATGGTGGTGGCCGCCAGCTGGTCCACCACCGCCTGCAGGCTGCCCGTACGGCGGTGGACTGCACGCTGGCGTTCCGCTCCGCTGCCCGCCGACCACAGGCCGGCCAGCAGGCGCTCGGTTTCCGCGAGGTCACCGGTCTCCGCCAGGCCCGGCGCGGCGCGGCGCATCAGGTCGGCGGTCAGGGCGCGGGCGGGCACGAGCTCGCCGGTGAGGGCGTCCAGCAGGTCGGCGCCGTGGCCGTAGCGGGCCGCGTGGTGGTGGGCGGCCCGCAGCCGGTCGGCCGGCACGGCCGGTGGCGCGGTGTCCTCCCACCCCGGTTCCGCCATGAGCGTCGCGCACAGTCCCCGGACGAGCAGGGCGAGGAGCACGGTCGTGTCCAGGTCGGCGTTGACGTCCGCGATCCGGATCTCGAGGGTGGGCACGTGCTCGGAGGGGCGCGCGTACCAGTAGATCATCCGCCGGTCGAGCAGGACCCCGGACCGCACCATGTCGTCCGCGGCCTCCTCGTAGCCGGCCAGGTCGAGCAGCGGGGCCGGCCCCGCCGTCGGCCAGCGTTCGAAGACGATGGAGCGCCAGCTGGCGAAGCCGCTGTCGACGCCGTCCGCGTACGGCGAGTTCACCGCGAGGGCCTGGAGCACGGGCAGGTAGGGGCGCAGCCGGTTGGACAGTGCCAGGGCGCGGGGGCGGTCCAGCGAGCCGATGTGCACGTGGCAGCCGCACACGACTCCGAGCCTGCCGTCCACCATCGGGCGGAAGTCCCTGGCCATCCGCCGGTACCGCGGGGTGTCGGTCACGGAGACCGGCTCGAGCGGCGGCACCACGGCCGTGCCCGTGCCCACGAGCAGGCAGCCCGCCTCCCGCGCCGCCCGGCCGGCGGTGGTGCGCAGCGTCTCCAGGTCGGCGCGCAGTTCGGCGGCCGAAGAGGCGGGACGCGTGCACACCTCGAACTGGCAGGTGTAGAACTCTGCCTGCGCCTGCGGCCCCAGCACGGCGGCGGCGGTCTTGAGCACCTCGGGCGCACGGGGCACCGGTGCCCGCGTACGGACGTCGACCAGGAAGAACTCCTCCTCCACGCCCATGGTGAGCCCACCCCGGGCGTCCGCCGGGGCGCCACCGGCGCCGTATGCCGTGCGACCGGACGGCACTCCCTCGTGTGAACCCCGGCTTCCGCTCCGCCGCCCTCCGGTCGCCGTCATGCCCGGCACCTGCCCCGCCGGGGCCGGTCCATGCCGCCGCGCCGGCCTCGCTCCGGGCATGAACGACGACCTGCGGGGCAGCCGCCCGTAGGGTGCCCGACTTCCACCGCACCCCGGTAGCCGTGGGTGCTGCCCCGAACGGAGGAGAGGCTGATGAAGGGGCCGCGAGTTTCGGACCGGATCCTGGAGCGGCTGCGGGCCTGGGGCGTGACGCACGTCTTCGGGTATCCGGGCGACGGCATCAACGGACTGCTGTCGGCCTGGGTCCGGGCGGGCGACGATCCGCGCTTCATCCAGGCCCGCCACGAGGAGATGGCCGCCCTGGAGGCCGTGGGCTACGCCAAGTTCTCCGGGCACGTCGGCGTCTGTGTGGCGACCTCCGGGCCCGGGGCCGTCCATCTGCTCAACGGGCTGTACGACGCCAAGCTGGACCATGTGCCGGTGGTGGCCGTGATCGGGCAGACCGACCGCAGCGCGATGGGCGGCTCGTACCAGCAGGAGGTGGACCTGCACAGCCTGTTCAAGGACGTGGCGTCCGCCTACCTGGAGACGCTCACCGTCCCGGAGCAGCTGCCGAACGTGCTGGACCGCGCGGTGCGTACCGCGTACGCCCGGCGGGCGCCGACGGCCGTGATCGTGCCGGCCGACGTCCAGCAGCTCCCGTACCAGCCACCGACCCACGCCCACAGGATGGTCCCGTCCAGCCTTGATTCGAGCGACTGGACCCCCGTGCCCGACGACCGCTCGGTGCAGCGCGCGGCCGATGTCCTCGACGAGGGACAGCGGGTGGCCGTGCTCATCGGCCAGGGCGCCGCGGGCGCCGCCGAGGAGGTGGCGCAGGCGGCCGAGCTGCTCGGCGCGGGCGTGGCGAAGGCGCTGCTGGGAAAGGACGTGCTCAGTGACGAGCTCCCGTACGTCACCGGCGCCATCGGGCTCCTGGGCACCCGTCCCTCGTACGAGCTGATGCGCGACTGCGACACCCTGCTGACCATCGGCTCCAACTTCCCCTACTCCGAGTTCCTCCCGCCGTACGGGCAGGCGCGGGCCGTACAGATCGACATCGACCCGCATCTGGTGGGGCTGCGCTACCCGTACGAGGTCAACCTGGTCGGGGACGCGTCGGTGACCCTGCGCAAACTGCTGCCCCTGCTGGCCCGCAAGGAGGACCGCTCCTGGCAGGAGAAGGTCATCGCGAACGTGCACCGGTGGAAGGCGGTCATGGAGGGGCGGGCGGCGCTGTCGGCCGATCCGGTCAATCCGGAGTACGTGGCGCACGCGCTCGATCCGCTGCTCCCGGACGACGCGATGATCACGGCGGACTCCGGCTCGATGGCGAACTGGTACGCCCGCCACCTGACGATGCGCGGCACGATGCGCGGCACCCTCTCCGGGACGCTGGCCACGATGGGCAGCGCGGTCCCGTACGCGATCGGCGCGAAGTTCGCGCACCCGGACCGGCCTGCTATCGCGCTGGTGGGTGACGGGGCGATGCAGATGAACGGGCTCGCGGAGCTGGTGACGGTGGCCAAGTACGCCACCGAGTGGACCGATCCGCGGCTGGTGGTGGCGGTCTGGAACAACCAGGACCTCAACCAGGTCAGCTGGGAGATGCGGGCCATGGGCGGCAGCCCGCCCTTCGAGGCCTCGCAGGCGATCCCGGACGTGCCGTACGCGGACTTCGCCCGGTCGCTGGGGCTGGACGGGATCCGGGTGACGGATCCCGGGCAGGTCGAGGAGGCCTGGCGCACGGCCCTGGCGGCGGACGGCCCCACGGTGCTCGACTTCCGTACGGATCCCGCGGTGCCGCCGATTCCGCCGCACTCGACGTGGGAGCAGATCGAGGCGACGGTGGCCTCGCTGGCCCGGGGCGACGGGGACCTGGGCGAGCGGGCCCGTGTCGTGAAGCAGGGGCTGAAGGCGAAGGCGCAGGAGCTGCTGCCGAACCGGCGCAGCGGGCACTGAGGCGGTCGGCCCGGCGGGCGCCGGTCAGAGTTCCGGGCGTATGCCGGGCTCGGTACCGTCCGCGACCGCGTGGGCGGCGCGCCCGTGGCGGCCCACCGGGAGCACGGGGTGGCCCCGGCTGTCCTCCAGGGCGAAGGCGGCCGCCGCGTACAGCGCTAGCGCGGTGAGCACCAGGGCGGCGACGCCCGAGGCGGCCTGCCAGCCGCCGGCGCCGGTGAGCGCGTGGATGCCGGTCAGCAGGAACGTCACGGCGGCCGCCGCCAGGGCCGCCGAGGCGGCGGGGCGCTCCAGCCCGTCGGCGACGATCGGCACCAGCAGCGCGACCGCGGCCAGGATCAGGAACATCCCGAGCGCCCGCGCGTCCTCGCTCGGCGGCCAGCCCGCGATTCCGGCGCCGGCGGCCAGCCAGGTTCCGGCGAGCACGCCCATGGCGGTGCCCGCCACGGAGTCCCGGCACCGGAAGGCGAGGAGGGACGCCAGCAACTGGAGCGGGAAGGCATAGGTCAGCAGGATCAGCGGCACGACGTGGCTCTCCATCCCCTCGATCCAGTCGAGCTGCACCCCTGCGAGCAGGAAGGCACCCCCGGCCAGCCCGAGGAATCCGAGCGGGAGCGGGGTGCCGTACGGCCGCAGCACCGTGGTGGTGGGCGAGGGTGTTCCGGTCATCATCTCGGGCCTCCTCGGGAAGAGTGGCGTGGTCGTGTGTGGCGCCTACCCGCCAGGGCCCACCTCAGTGCCGCCCGTGACGGCGGGGCCCGGCGGCAGGCCGGTGGCGGGATGCGACACGCGGGGGCCGGCGAGTGTGGTGGCCGCGCACATGGGCCGCGGGGCCGAGCGGTCCTTAGCGTTCCCACCATGACGAGTGAATGGGGCGCGACTCCCCCGGGCGGTGCGGATCTCGCAGGGCGCACCGCCCTCGTGACCGGAGGCGGCGGCGGGATCGGCCGGGCCTGCGCGCGGGCACTGGCCGCGGCCGGTGCCTTCGTGCACGTGGCCGACCTCGACGCCGCCGCGGCCGAGGAGGTCGCCAAGACGGTGGGAGGGCGGGCGCACGGGGTGGACCTCGCGGACGCCGACGCCCTGCGCGGGCTCCCCCGTGCGGTGGACATCCTGGTCAACAGCGCCGGGACGCAGCACGTGGCGGCGATCGAGGACTTTCCGCCGGACCGCTTCGAGCTGCTCCAGAAGGTGATGGTCACCGCGCCGTTCCTGCTGCTGCGCCACTGTCTTCCGTACATGTACGAGCGGGGCTGGGGCCGGGTGGTGAACATCTCCAGCGTGCACGGCCTGCGGGCCAGCCCCTTCAAGTCCGCCTACGTCGCCGCCAAGCACGGCCTGGAGGGCCTGAGCAAGGTCGCCGCCCTCGAAGGCGCCGCGCACGGGGTGACCAGCAACTGCGTCAACCCCGGCTACGTACGCACGCCGCTGGTCGAGGGGCAGATCGCCGCCCAGGCCGCCGCGCACGGCGTCGCACCCGAGGAGGTCATCGGCGAGGTGCTGCTGCGCCGCTCCGCGATCAAGCGGCTGATCGAGCCGGAGGAGGTCGCCGCGGTCGCCGTGTGGCTCTGCGGACCGCACACCGGCTATGTCACGGGCGCCTCGCTACCGCTCGACGGCGGGTGGGGGGCGCACTGACCCGCCGCCCGGGGCTAGGCGCCCGGCACCCAGTGCCAGGGCACCACAGCCTCCGGGCTACCGCCCGGCGTGCGCGAGGCGCTCGACGCGGGCCAGGAATTCGGTGGGGTGGAACGGCTTCGCGAGGCAGTCGTCCACACCCGCCTCCAGGGCGCGGGCCGTGCACTCCGGGTCCGCGGGCGGCAGCGCGAGGATCGGCACGCGCCCGTGACCGGGGTGCCGGCGGATCTCCTCGAACATCGCCACCTCGTCCAGACCCGGTCCGGTGCGCTCGCAGACGACGAGGCTGATCGGGGCCTCGCCGTCCAGCAGCGCGATGACGTCCACCCCGCTCCCGCCGTCGACCACGGCGAAGCCCCCGCCCACCAGAAGGCGCTCCAGCAGCGTGCGGAGCGTGCGCTCCTTCGCCACAAGGAGGATCTTGCTCGGGGATTCGCCGCTCATCGTGTTCCTCTTCATCTGACTGCCGTGGTCCTGAGAGCGTACGAGAGGCGCGCGGCGGTTCTTGCATGCCGGGAGGGGGGATGTCTAGCTTCGGGGCATGACCACTGAGCCGCAGAGCTTCGAGATCCTGCTGGTGCCCGAGCACATCGAGAACCTGGGCGACGCCGCCCCGGCGGACAAGGCCCTGCGGTCGGCCGTGGTCGAGGCGACCGGCGAGAGGGGAGCCTCGGGATACCCGCGCTACCGCGGACAAGGCGTCGAGGCCGACATCGACCCGCGTACGCGCACGGTCGAGGCCCTGCTCGTCGACGGCGCGGAACTGGACTACGGGCTGACCGCCATGGTCGCCCCGGAGGGCTACCGGGGCTCCGGCCGAAGGCCCAAGCGGTCATGAACGCCCCCTTGCCGAGCGTTGCCGACGGAAATCGGCGCCGTACGCGTGGCCGGGGGGCGCCATGATCGTGCCGTCGAGGTAGGTGACGCCCTGCCGCGCCGCCCGCTCGGCGGCCGCACGGGCGACCGCGCTTTTTTCCCGGTGCCGTGCCGCCGTTCGGTGGGGTGAGCAGACCGGTCCCGCCCACTCCGCGGCCTCCGCGGGCACGGCTGCCGCCGGTGTCGGTGGTGACGGTCCGCCGGACGGTCTCGCCGGGGTGACTCACCCCCCGGTGGAGCGTGGCGGCGGCTCCGCGGGCGAGTGCGGTCCGCGCCGGCGGCCGATGCCGTCGAACCGGCCGACGGGTCCGGTGAGTTGGCCCGCGCCGGGGAGGGAGGTGCGGCTCGGCTCGTGGGGCCGGCTCCCGCACCATGTGGACCGTACGGTCGGTCGAGCCGGTGCGGCAAGGCCTGCCCGTTCGATCCTGGCCCGCGGGTCCTTGTCGGCCATGACACTGGCGGACTGCGACGCCGCTGATGTCGTGAGCGACGAAGTCGTGGACGCCGTGGGCGGGTTGTGACTGCTGACTGTGGCGGCTGCGCGGACGGCCCGGCGCTTACGGCGTTCCATCAGCCCGGGATATCGGCCCACGGCGGCCGCGCCCAGGGTGGACAGAGGAAAAAATGAGAGGCCGGGCGCTGCCGGTCGTGCCACGCTGGCGGGTCATCAGTTCGTCCTCCTCCAAGCCCCTGCCAACTCACCACGGGAGCGTTTCAGTGGCAGCACCTCGCCTGACTCCGTTGTTGCAGCAGTTCGACTTCGCGTGTGAGCGCCTGGCCCACCGCATGACAGGGCCGGTGATGGACAGCGGCGACGGTTCGGACACCAAGGTCGGTCCCATGACCGATGAGGAGTACTTCTGGGAGCCGGTGCCGGACTGCTGGTCGGTCCGGCGGCGTGCGGACGGCCCCGGTTCGCGCGCGACCTTCCTGGCCGGCACCGGCGACTGGGGACGCGACGCCGCGTCCTACCCGCACCCGTGGCCGCCGCCCTTCACCACCATCGCCTGGCGCCTGAGCCACCTGAGCGAGATGCTGACCCTCCGCGCCGACCACACGGCCGGCGGCCACACCCTCACCCGGGACGACTACCCCGTCAGCGGAGACGTGACGAGCGCGGTCGCCGCCTTCGACGCCGCTGCCACGGCCTGGCGGAAGGCGCTGCTGAGCACCGATGACGCCGCGCTCGACACCGTCGGTCACTCCACCTATCCCCACGGCAGCGACCCGGAGGAGCCGTTCGTCGAGATCGTGTGGTGGGTCAACCAGGAAGTCCTGCACCACGGAGCCGAGATCGCCCTGCTGCGCGATCTGCACCGCGCACGGCAGCCCTGACCAGGATCCCTTACGGGGAGCCGTGAGCCCCCGCTACGATCGGGCCGGCGTGCGGAAGTTCGGGGAGGGCAGCCTGTGGGTGGCTTGGTGGGGATGGGACGTCGGGGGATGCTCGCGCTGGGCGCGGTGGCGGTGCTCGCGGCGTGTACGTCGACCCCGAAGCGTGCGGAGGGCAGCGAGGTGCGCACGGATCTGGAGCCGTTGGAGCGGCGGTTCGCCGCGCTCGGCCCGCTGGCCGACGCGCACTGGCTGGGCACGGCATTGGGCATCGATTCGAGGATGTCCGTTCCGGGCCCCACCGATGTCCGTGTCGTGGGAACCGCTCAGCTGAAGGCGGGCACGGTCGCCGCCCTCACCGGGGTGCCTCAACGGAATTTCGAGCCCGCTCCGCCGAGCGACCTTCCGGAAGAACTCGCCGGGTTCATGCCCCAGGGTGCGCGGTGGCTCCGGAGCGAGTCCTTCGACCTCGAAGTGACGGGCGGGACGTACGCCGGAGCCTTCCATCTGGATCCGGGCACGGACCGGGTGTACTTCGACACCGTCAATCCGAGTGTTGCCGCCGGGTAGGGACCTGGAGGGCCGCAGTTCATCGCGGGCCGTCCGGGTGGGCGGGTACCGTAGGGCACGTAGCTCACCAGGTCACGGCGAAGGAAGAAGGACGAGGCTTGCCCCAGCCCTCTGACGCCACGAGAGCGCCCACCATGGCCGATGTCGCCCGGGTGGCGGGCGTATCGCACCAGACCGTGTCACGCGTGCTCAGCGACCACCCGAACGTGCGGGACACGACCCGTGAGCAGGTCAACCGAGCCATCGCGCAGCTCGGCTACCGGCGCAACTCGGCTGCCCGCGCGCTGGTCACCCGCCGTACCCACACGCTTGGCGTCATCGCGGTGAACACCACCCTCCACGGACCGGCGAGCATCCTCTCCGGGGTCCAGGAAGCGGCCCGCGACCAGGGGTATCTGGTGTCGACCGTCACGCTTCGCACGGCTACCCCGGCAGCGCTGAACCAGGCCATGGACCACCTCAGCGCCTGGGGGGTCGAGGGCGTCATCGCCATCACCTCGCAGCGTGAGGCCGTACGGGCCCTCGCGGCCACGCACACTCCGTTCCCCGTGGTCGCGGTCGAAGGCGGTCGCGGCCTCGATGTGCCCGGCGTCTCGCTCGACCAGGCGCTCGGCGCCCGTATGGTCACCGAGCATCTGCTCGCCACGGGACACCGCACGGTGTGGCACGTGGCGGGCCCCCCGGACTGGCTGGAGAGCGAGGCCCGCGTCGCGGGATGGGAGAGCGCTCTGCGGGAATCGGGGGCCGAGGTGCCTCCGGTGCTCCAGGGGGATTGGAGCCCGCTTTCCGGCTACCACGCGGGCCAGCAGCTCGCGGGGCACGCCTCGGGTCGCGCCAGGGGTGAAGCGAACCGCCTCACGGCGGTGTTCGTGGCGAACGATCAGATGGCTCTCGGGGTGCTTCGGGCGCTGCGTGAAGCGGGGATCCAGACTCCCGCCGACGTGGCGGTGGCCGGGTTCGACGACATCCCGGAGGCCGAGTTCTTTCCGCCGCCGCTCACCACCGTCCGGCAGGACTTCGCCGCGATCGGCCGCAGCAGCATCGCGCTGCTGCTGGAGAACATCGAGGGCCGGACGACCGGGACGGCAGGGGCTGCAGGGGCGGCAGGGGCGGCAGGGGCGACCCACATCACCATCCAGCCGGAACTCATCGTCCGCGCCAGTACCGCTCGCCGGCCTGGTTCGACGTCGTCTCGTTGAATCCCCTGGCCCGCCTTCAGGTGCGCGGGCGGGCCGTACTGGCGCGGACGATGAGCTGCGGGGCCACGGTCAGGTGGGTGTCCCGTACCGCTCCTCCCTCGATGCTGTCGATCAGCAGTCCTATGCTGGCGCGACCGATCGCGCCGAAGTCCTGGCGGACGGTGGTGAGCGGCGGCGGAAAGAACTCCGCTTCGGGGATGTCGTCGAAGCCCGCGACCGCCACGTCCGCCGGGGTGGCCACGCCGGCCTCGCCGAGCGCGCGCAGGACGCCGAGCGCCATCTGGTCGTTGGCGACGAACACGGCGCTGAGCTGCGGATCCGGGCCGCTGCGCCGGCCCACGCGGCCGGCCAGCTGCTGACCGACGCGGAATCCGGACAGGGGGCTCCAGTCCCCCACCAGCACCGGGGGTACGGGTGCTCCCGCGTCCTCCAGCGCGGCCCGCCAGCCCGCGGTGCGCGCCTCGGCCTCCAGCCAGTCGTGCGGGCCGGCGACGTGCCACACCGTTTCGTGGCCGGCGGCGAGCAGGTGCTCCGTCACCAGCCGCGCTCCCAGGTGCTGATCGAGTGCCACCCCGGGCAGGGACCGGTTGTGCCCGCCCTCGACCGTGACCACGGGGAAGGGGGTGGGCAGTTCGATCAGCGCCTCCACGGCCTGCCGTTGGGAGGTGATCGCCACGACGCCTTCCACGCCCCACTCGCCCAGGTGCGCCATGGCCTGCGTCAGGGTGTCCTTGTCGACGGTGCGCAGACTGACGGCGGAGACCAGGTATCCCTGTTCGCGCGCCGCCTCCTCCAGTCCGCAGAGCGTACTCGCCGGTCCGTAGAGTGCGGTGTTGACGGCGATGACGCCGAGCGTGCGGGTGCGCCGGGTGGCGAGGGCGCGGGCCGCGGAGTTGCGTCGGTAGCCCAGCTGACCGATGGCCCGTTGCACCTCCGCGCGCGTGGTGGGGCGCACTTTGGGGTGTCCGCTCAGGACCCGGGACACGGTCTGGTGGGATACGCCCGCCACGCGGGCGACGTCCGCCATCGTCGGGGGCCGGTCCACGGCGGACTGACGCACGGGCATCTCCCTGGGGGTAGGCGGAATTGACGGACACACGCCGCCACTGACGGGTCGCCCGGGCACACGAGCCGAGGAGAGGTCTCGTGATGTTAGCGCGATCATCTCACGGGGCCCGGCCCCGCCAAGAATGGAAAACGTGCCGCCAGGATCTTGTATTTCCGCAGTGTTAACGCTCACACTACTCCAGCGGCCAACCGGCAAGACCGCTCCAGCCGTTACGTCGTACCGATCCTCAGGCGGCCCCCCCGCCGCCCTCCACGCACCGCGGACGGACCCGACTTCCGCTGCCGTACGTGTGTTTCGAAGCCCGAGAGGAACCGCACATGCCCAAGAAGGTCGTCTCCACCGTCGCCGCGGGACTGCTGGCCGTGTCCCTGCTGACCGCCTGCTCCGCCGAGTCCGGCGACGGGGGCGGGGGCGGCGGCGACGGCGCTCTCGTCCTCGGCTTCGCCCAGGTCGGCGCGGAGAGCGGCTGGCGCACCGCCAACACCAAGTCGGTGCAGGACGCCGCCAAGGCCGCGGACATCACCCTGAAGTTCTCCGACGCGCAGCAGAAGCAGGAGAACCAGATCAAGGCGATCCGCTCCTTCATCCAGCAGAGGGTCGACGTGATCGCCTTCTCGCCGGTGGTCGAGTCCGGCTGGGACACCGTGCTCAAGGAGGCCAAGAACGCCAAGATCCCGGTCATCCTCACCGACCGCGCCGTCGATTCGACGGACACCTCCCTCTACACCACCTTCCTCGGCTCCGACTTCGTCGAGGAGGGAAAGAAGGCCGGTGACTGGCTGGTCAAGGAGTACCAGGGCAAGGACGAGACGGTGAACATCGTCGAACTCCAGGGAACCACCGGCTCCGCCCCCGCCAACGACCGCAAGGCCGGCTTCGCGGACGTCGTCAAGGGTGATCCGAAGTTCAAGGTCGTGGCCTCTCAGACCGGTGACTTCACCCGCGCCAAGGGCAAGGAGGTCATGCAGGCGTTCCTCAAGTCGCAGCCGGACATCGACGTCCTGTACGCGCACAACGACGACATGGCGCTCGGCGCGATCCAGGCCATCGAGGAGGCCGGCAAGAAGCCCGGCACCGACATCAAGATCATCTCGGTGGACGGCATCAAGGACGCCTTCCAGGCCATGGCCGACGGCAAGATCAACGTCGTGGTCGAGTGCAACCCCATGCTCGGCGACCAGCTGATGAAGCTCGCCCAGAGCGTCGCCAAGGGCGAGTCCGTCCCGGCCCGCCTGAAGGTCACCGAGGGAGTCTTCACCCAGGACCAGGCGGCGGCCGCCCTGCCGAGCCGTACGTACTGATCAGCGCGAACGGGTCCCGGGGCCGAAAGCCTCGCGGTCCGGCCGACCACGAACCACCCATGACACATACGGGGGTACCGCTGTGCCGACGGTGCCCCCGGCTCGCGACACGAGAGAGGACGGGCAGATGGCAGGCCCTCCCACCACTGACAGGTCCCGGACCCCCGAGGCCGGCGCGGACCGCCGCCGCCCTGTCCTCGAACTACGGGGAGTACGGAAGGAGTTCCCCGGCGTCGTCGCCCTCGACGGAGTCGACCTGCGCCTCTTCCCCGGGGAGATACACGCCCTGATGGGCGAGAACGGCGCGGGGAAGTCCACGCTCATCAAGGTTCTGACGGGGGTCCACGCGTCCGACGGCGGCAGCGTCACGCTGGCCGGCGAGGACGTCCGCATCGCGGGCCCCCTCCAGGCTCAGCAGGCCGGCATCAGCACCGTGTACCAGGAGGTCAACCTCTGCCCCAACCTCTCGGTGGCGGAGAACATCCTCATCGGCCGCGAGCCGCGCCGCTTCGGCCTGATCCACTGGCCGCAACTGCGCCGCCGTGCCCGCGAGCTGGTGCGCGACCTCGACCTGGACATCGATGTCAGCGCCCCGCTCGGCAGCTGCTCCCTGGCCGTTCAGCAGCTCGTGGCGATCGTGCGCGCCGTCGACATCTCCGCGAAGGTGCTCATCCTCGACGAGCCCACCTCCAGCCTCGACCGCGACGAGGTCCAGCAGCTCTTCACCGTGATGCGCCGGCTGCGGGACAAGGGCGTGGCGATCGCCTTCGTCACCCACTTCCTCGACCAGGTCTACGACGTCTGCGACCGCGTCACCATCCTGCGCAACGGACGGCTTGAGGGCGAGTACGCGATCGACGACCTCACCCGCGTGCAGCTGGTCCAGCGCATGATCGGAGGCGAACTGGCCGAACTGGACGTGCTCTCGGACGCCGCGCGGGCCGAAGCCGCCGCAGCGGCGCGAGCCTCGGGCGGCGAACCGTTCCTGCGCGCCGAGGCCCTGGCGCGCCGCGGTTCCATCGCCCCCTTCGACCTGGACATCCGCGTCGGGGAGGTCGTCGGACTGGCCGGCCTGCTCGGCTCGGGCCGCACCGAAGCCGCCCGGCTGCTGTTCGGCGCCGACCAGAGCGACGCGGGCACCATCACCGTCAACGGTGAGCCCGTCGTGCTGCGCAGCCCCCGGGCGGCCATCGCCCACAAGATCGCCTTCTGCTCGGAGAACCGCAAGGCCGAGGGGCTGGTCGGTGAACTGACGGTCCGCGAGAACATCGTCCTCGCCCTCCAGGCCGCTCGCGGCTGGGCCCGGCCGCTGCCCCGGAGCAAGCAGGACGAACTCGCCCGGCACTGGATCTCCGCGCTGGACATCCGCCCGGCCAACCCGGAGACGCAGATCCGCAACCTCAGCGGCGGCAACCAGCAGAAGGTGCTCCTGGCCCGCTGGCTGCTGACCGAGCCCCGCCTGCTGATCCTCGACGAGCCCACCCGCGGCATCGACATCGGTGCCAAGGCGGAGATCCAAAAACTCGTCCAGCGGCTGTCCGGCGAGGGCATGGCGGTGCTGTTCATCTCCGCGGAACTCGACGAGGTCCTGCGGCTCGGCCACCGCGTCGGCATCCTCCGCGACCACCACATGGTGGCAACCCTGACCAACGACGGCACCCTCACACCGGAACGCATCATGGCCACCATCGCCACCGGAGCCCGGAAATGACCAAGCACCGCCTCTTCTGGCCCGGCGCGGTCCTGCTGGCACTCCTGCTGGCCAACGTCGCCTTCCACCACGACTTCTTCAGCATCCGGGTCAGGGACGGCCACCTCTACGGCAGCCTGATCGACATCCTCCAGTTCGGGGCGCCGCTGGTGCTGGTGGCCCTGGGCATGTCCCTGGTCATCGCCACCCGCGGCATCGACCTGTCGGTCGGCTCCACCGTGGCCATCTCCGGAGCTCTGGCCTGCGAACACATCGTCACGTCCGGTCAGCCGGCCGCTCTGTCCACGGTGTTCGAGGCCATCGGCATCTCGCTGGCCGTCGCCCTGGTCCTCGGCCTGATCAACGGCGTTCTGGTCACCGCACTGGATGTCCAGCCGATCATCGCGACCCTCATCCTGATGGTGGCCGGCCGGGGCGTCGCCCAGCTCATCACCGACGGCCAGATCATCACCGTCTCCAGCCCCACGTACAAGTTCATCGGGGCCGGGCACTGGCTTACGATCCCCTTCGCCGTGCTCCTCACCGCCGTACTGGTCGCCCTCACCGGGCTCCTCACCCGGCGCACCGCACTCGGCCTGCTCATCGAGTCGGTCGGCGGCAATCCCACGGCCAGCCGGCTCGTCGGCATCCGCGCCACGGGACTGCTCGTCCTCGTCTACGTGTTCAGCGCCCTGTGCGCCGCCATGGCCGGACTGATGATCAGCTCGAACGTCTCCAGCGCCGACGGGAACAACGCCGGCCTGTGGATCGAACTCGACGCCATCCTCGCCGTCGTCATCGGCGGCGCCGCGCTGACCGGAGGCCGTTTCTCGCTCGGCGGGACCGTGCTCGGCGCACTGATCATCCAGACCCTCTCCACCAGCGTGTACTCGATGGGCATTCCGCCCGAGACCACGCTGGTCTTCAAGGCCCTGGTCGTCATCGCGGTGTGCCTCGTGCAGTCGTCGGCCTTCCGGGACAAGGTGCGGCTGCGGCGCCGCCCGCCCTCCCGCCCGTCATCGAACCCCGGTCGCACACCGAACGTTGAGAAGCACGAGGTCGGCGCATGAGCACCTTGACGGACACCTTCCGCCGCAACGGCGCGTTCATCCCGCTCCTCGTGACCGCCGCCCTGCTGGTGATCATGTTCGCCGTCGGCTCGGCGCAGTACACGGGCTTCTTCTCCGGGCAGGTGGTGGTCAACCTGCTCATCGACAACTCGTTCCTGCTCGTCGTCGCCATCGGCATGACCTTCGTCATCCTCACCGGCGGCATCGACCTCTCCGTCGGAGCGATGCTCGCCCTCTCCACCATGGTCGCCGCCTGGCTCGTCGAGCGGCACGACTGGCCTGCGCTGCTCGTCATCCCGCTCGTCCTCACGATGGGCACGGCGGCCGGCACCCTGATGGGCTGGATCATCCACACCTTCGACATCCAGCCCTTCATCGTCACCCTCGCCGGGATGTTCCTCGCCCGCGGGCTCTGCTACACCATCAGCACCGAGTCGATCTCCATCACCGACCCCACCTTCGTCGCGGTCGCCCAGACCAGACTGTCGCTGCCGGGCGGCCTGTTCGTCTCCCCCAGCGTCATCATCGCGCTGCTGGTGCTGCTCGCCGCCTTCGTCGTCCTGCACCGCACCCGGCTCGGCCGCAACGTCTACGCCCTCGGCGGCAGTGAGCAGTCGGCCCTGCTGATGGGGCTGCCGGTGACCCGTACGAAGATCGCCGTCTACGCCATCAGCGGTTTCTGCTCCGCCCTGGGCGGCGTACTCCTCACCTTCTACATGCTCTCCGGCTACGGGCTGCACGGCGTCGGCCTCGAACTCGACGCCATCGCCGCGACCGTCGTCGGCGGCACGCTGCTCACCGGCGGTTCGGGCTTCGTCCTGGGGACGGCTCTCGGTGTGATGGTCCTCGGGCTCATCCAGACGATCATCAGCTTCCAGGGAACCCTCAGCTCCTGGTGGACCCGCATCGTCATCGGCGGACTGCTCTTCGTCTTCATCCTCCTCCAGCGCCTCATCACCGGCCGGCGTCAGGCATGAGCACGCCGTACGTCGTACGCGCACCGGACCCCGGGAGCGGCACTGAGCGCTGGACCCTGGGTTTCGACGAGGGCGTCCATGCCGAGGTCCACACCCTGGGAGCGCGCCTGCACGCCCTGCACGTCCCCGACCGTGACGGAGTCCTCGCCGATGTCGTCCTGGCCCCGGCCGACCTACGGGAATGGTCCGGCCGCGCCCGCTACCTGGGTGCCACCGTGGGCCGCTACGGCAACCGGATCGGCGGAGGCCTGCTGCCGCTCGACGGCGAGCTCCACCGACTGGACACGCTTCCCACCGGACACAGCCTGCACGGAGGCCCCGAAGGTTTCGATCTGCGGGAGTGGTCCGCAGAGGCCGTGGGAGGCGCGCACCGCACCGGAGTGCGGCTGCGGCTGCGCAGCCCGGACGGCGACCAGGGCTTCCCGGGCACCGTCGACGCCACGGTCCGCTACCTCCTGGACCGGGACGGCACTCTGACGATCGACTACACGGCCGTCACCGACCGGCCCACGGTCGTCAACCTCACCAACCACGCCTACTTCAACCTCGCGGGCGAGGGCGCGGGCACCGTCGAGGACCACCTGTTGCGATGCGACGCGGACCACTACCTCCCCGTCGACGAGGGCCTCATCCCCCTGGGGCCTGCCGAGCCCGTGCACGGCACGCCCTTCGATCTCACGTCACCGCGTCGAATCGGTGCGGTCCTCGACCAGGACCACCCGCAACTGCGGGTCGGGGACGGCGGCTTCGACCACAACTGGGTGCTGCGCGGCGGCGAAGGCGCCGCAATGCGCGGGGCCGCGGTGCTCCGCGACCCCGCCTCCGGCCGCCGGATGGACGTGCACACCACCGAACCGGGCCTGCAGATCTATACGGGCAACCACTTCGACGGGTCCTTGACCGGGAAGTCCGGGAGCCGCTACCCGGCCCGAGCCGGTGTCGCCCTGGAGACCCAGCACTTCCCCGACTCGCCCAACCGGTCCGGGTACCCGTCGGTGGTGCTGCGGCCGGGCGAAGTGCACCGGTCCACCACGGTGTTGCGATTCACCAGCGCATGAATGTCGGCGCTCACAGCTACTACGAAGGATGGAACGTGACCGTGACTCCTCCCCAGGAACCGGAGGCCTACGTCGTCGGCGTCGACTTCGGCACGCTCGAAGGCCGGGCCGTGGTGGTCCGCGTACGTGACGGGGAGGAACTCGGCTCCGCCGTCCACGCCTACCCTCACGGCGTCATCGACCGCGTACTGCCCACCACCGGCGCCCCGTTGCCGCCCGACTGGGCCCTGCAGCACCCCGAGGACTGGCGTGAGGTCCTGCGCACCGCGGTCCCCGCCGCCGTGACGGCCGCCGGCGTCGACCCGGCGGCCGTCATCGCCATCGCCACGGACTTCACCGCCTGCACCGTCCTTCCGGTGCGCGGCGACGGCACCCCGCTCGCCGAGTGCGGGCTGGGGGAGCGTCCGCACGCCTGGCCCAAGCTCTGGAAACACCACGCCGCCCAGGACCAGGCGGACCGGATCAACCGCCTCGCCCATCTGCGGGCCGAGAAGTGGATCTCCCGGTACGGGGGCAAGATCTCCGCCGAGTGGCAGTACGCCAAGGCCCTCCAGGTCCTGGAGGAGGATCCGGCGACGTACGCCGCCACCGAGCGCTGGATCGAGGCGGCCGACTGGATCGTCTGGCAGCTGACGGGAGTCGAGTCCCGCAACACGTGCACCGCCGGGTACAAGGGCATCCTCCAGGACGGCCACTACCCGAGCGAGGAGTACCTCGGCGCGCTGCACCCCGGTTTCGCCGACTTCGCCCGCACCCGCCTCGCACACCCGCTCTCGCCCCTCGGCTCCAGGGCCGGGTCGCTGACGACCGAGGCCGCCGCCTGGACGTGCCTGCCGCAGGGCATCGCCGTCGCGGCCGGAAACGTCGACGCCCACGTCGCGGCCGCCGCCGCGCAGGCCATCGAGAACGGCCGGCTCCTCGCCGTCATGGGCACCTCCACCTGCCACGTCGTCAACGGCCCCACGCTCGCCGACGTCCCCGGCATCTGCGGAGTCGTGGACGGCGGCATCGTGGAGGGTGCGTACGGCTACGAAGCGGGGCAGAGCGCGGTCGGTGACATCTTCGCCTGGTGGCTGGAGCAAGGCCTGCCCGCCGCGTACCGGGCCGAGGCGGACGCCACCGGCGAGGACCCGCATCAGCTGCTGACGCGCAAGATCGCCGACCAGCCGGTGGGCGGGCACGGCCTGGTCGCCCTCGACTGGATGAACGGCAACCGCTCCACGCTGGTCGACCACCACCTCTCCGGCGTCATCGTCGGCCTCACCCTGGCCACCCGCCCCGAGGAGATCTACCGGGCCCTGCTGGAGGCGACCGCCTTCGGCGCCCGCACGATCGTCGAGGCCCTGGAACAAGGTGGCGTCCCCGTCCACGAGTTCATCGTCACCGGCGGATTGAAGAAGAACGCCCTGCTGATGCAGATCCACGCCGATGTGCTGCGACGCCCCGTCTCGCTGGCCGTGTCCGCCCAGGGCCCGGCCGTCGGCTCCGCCATCCACGCGGCGGTCGCCGCCGGCGCCTACCCGGACGTACGCGGCGCCGCCTCGGCCATGGGGCGCGTGGAGCGCGCGGTGTACCGGCCGGATCCGGCGCGCGCGGAGGCGTACGACGCGCTGTACGCCGAGTACCGGGCGCTGCACGACCACTTCGGCGTCGACCCCGACCGGCAGATGCACCGCCTCAGAGCCATCCGCAACCACGCCCTGACCGCCCACGACAGCGAGGTCTGACCCATGACGTCACCCATCGATCTGCTCCGCCGGCAGGTCAGCGACCTGCACCAGGACCTGGTCCGGTACCAGCTCGTCGTCTGGACGGCCGGCAACGTCTCGGCCCGCGTCCCGGGCGAGGACCTGCTGGTGATCAAGCCCAGCGGGGTCGCGTACGAAGAGCTGTCCCCGCAGAACATGATCCTCTGTGACCTGGACGGCGAGGTGGTGGAAGGCGACCACTCGCCCTCCTCCGACACCGCCGCACACGCCTACGTCTATCGCCACATGCCCCACGTCGGCGGGGTGGTGCACACGCATTCCACCTATGCCAGTGCCTGGGCCGCGCGGGGCGAGGCAGTGCCCTGCGTGCTGACCGCCATGGCGGACGAGTTCGGCGCCGAGATCCCCGTCGGCCCGTTCGCGCTCATCGGTGACGACTCGATCGGCCGCGGGATCGTGGAGATGCTCCGGGGCCACCGCTCCCCCGCCGTTCTGATGAAGAACCACGGCGTCTTCACCATCGGCAAGGACGCCAAGGCAGCCGTCAAGGCGGCCGTGATGTGCGAGGACGTCGCCCGTACGGTCCACATCGCGCGCCAGCTCGGCGAGCCGCTGCCCCTCGCGCAAGGCGACATCGACCGCCTCAACCACCGCTACCGACACGTGTACGGCCAGCCGCGCGCTGCCCGATAAGGAGCTTTCCATGACGTCACCCGAGGGCCGCGAGATCTGGTTCCTGACCGGTAGTCAGGGTCTGTACGGCGAGGACACACTGCGGCAGGTCGCCGAGCAGTCGCGGCGGATAGCCGGCGCGCTCGACGGCGACGCCGGCCTTCCCGTCCGCATCGTCTGGAAGCCCGTCCTGACCGAGGCCGACGCGATCCGGCGCATCTGTCTGGACGCCAACTCCGACGACGCCTGCATCGGCCTGATCGCCTGGATGCACACCTTCTCCCCGGCCAAGATGTGGATCGCCGGACTCGACGCGCTGCGCAAGCCGCTGCTGCACCTGCACACGCAGGCCAATGTCGGACTCCCGTGGTCGTCCATCGACATGGACTTCATGAACCTCAACCAGGCCGCCCACGGGGACCGCGAGTTCGGGTACATCCAGTCCCGCCTGGGCGTCGCGCGCAAGACGGTCGCCGGACACGTCACCGACCCGTCGGTGGCCGCGCGGATCGCCTCCTGGAGCAGGGCCGCCGCGGGCCGGGCCGAGCTGAGCGGTCTCAAGCTGGCCCGTTTCGGCGACAACATGCGCGACGTGGCCGTCACCGAGGGCGACAAGGTCGAAGCGCAGCTCCGCTTCGGGGTCTCGGTGAACACGTACGGGGTGAACGACCTGGTGGAGGAGGTGGACGGGGTCGCCGACGCCGACATCACCGGGCTGGTCAAGGAGTACGAGGAGACCTACCGGGTCGCCGCCGAGCTGCGGTCCGGCGGCGACCGGCACGCTTCGCTGCGCTACGCCGCCCGCATCGAGCTCGGGATGCGCCGCTTCCTTGACGAGGGCGGCTTCGGAGCCTTCACCACCAACTTCGAGGACCTCGGCGGGCTGCGCCAGCTTCCGGGCCTGGCCGTGCAGCGGCTGATGGCCGACGGCTACGGCTTCGGCGGCGAGGGCGACTGGAAGACCTCGGTCCTGCTGCGCACCCTCAAGGTGATGGCCGCCGGGCTGCCCGGGGGCACCTCGTTCATGGAGGACTACACCTACCACCTGGAGCCCGGCCGGGAGTTGATCCTCGGCGCCCACATGCTGGAGGTCTGCCCGACCATCGCGGCGGGTGTGCCGTCCTGCGAGATCCATCCGCTGGGCATCGGCGGGCGCGAGGACCCGGTCCGGCTCGTCTTCGACGCGCACACCGGTCCGGCGGTGGTGGTCGGGCTCGCCGACCTGGGGGACCGCTTCCGGCTGGTCGCCAACGAGATCGACGTGGTGGAGCCCCTCGAACCGCTGCCGAAACTGCCGGTGGCCCGCGCGGTGTGGCAGCCCCGTCCCGACCTGCGGACCTCCACCGAGGCGTGGCTGACCGCCGGAGCGCCGCACCACACGGTGCTGTCGAGTGCCGTCGGCGCCGAGGAACTGGGTGACCTCGCGGACATGCTCGGCACCGAACTGCTGATGATCGACGCGGACACCACGACCCGCCGGTTCACCCAGGAGATCCGCTGGAACCAGGCCTACTACCGCGTGGCGCGAGGCCTGTGACGCCGGGCCGGAAAGAGAAGAGGCAACACATGAGAATGCGTAGCAAGCTCTACGGTGCTCTGGTCGCCGCGGCGGCTCTGGTGGCAGCCCTGCTGCTGCCGGCGCCCGCCCAGGCCGCGGTACCGGCGTCGCCCGCCGTCTCGTACACCAACCCCCTGGTGAACCAGCGGGCCGATCCGCACATCTTCAAGCACACGGACGGCTACTACTACTTCACCGCCACCGTCCCCGAGTACGACCGCATCGTCCTGCGCCGGGCCACCACCATCCAAGGCCTGTCCAGTGCTCCCGAAGCGGTGATCTGGACCAAGCACGCCACCGGCGACATGGGCGCGCACATCTGGGCCCCCGAAATCCACTTCATCGACGGCAAGTGGTACGTCTACTTCGCCGCCGGACGCGCGGACGACGTATGGAAGATCCGGATGTACGCCCTGGAGAGCTCCGCCGTGAATCCGCTGACCGGCGGCTGGACGGAGAAGGGCCGGATCGCCACCCCGATGGACAGCTTCGCGCTGGACGCCACCACCTTCGTGGTGAACGGCGTCCGCTACCTCAGCTGGGCGCAGAAGGATCCGGCGATCGACACCAACTCCAACGTCTACATCGCCCGGCTGGCCAACCCCTGGACCATCTCCGGCACTCCGGTACGCCTGACCGTGCCCACCTACGGCTGGGAGACCGTCGGTTTCAAGGTCAACGAGGGTCCGGCCGTGATCCAGCGCGGCGGCAGGCTCTTCATGACGTACTCGGCCTCCGCGACGGACAGCAACTACTGTCTCGGCCTGCTCAGCGCCCCGGCCTCGGGGAACCTGCTCGACCCCGCCGCCTGGACGAAGAGCCCGACCCCGGTCTTCACCAGCAACGCCGCCACCGGCCAGTACGGTCCGGGCCACAACTCCTTCACCACGTCGGAGGACGGCAGGAGCGACGTGCTCGTCTACCACGACCGCAACTACAAGGACATCACCGGTGACCCGCTGAACGACCCCAACCGCCGGACCCGGGTGCAGAAGTTGTACTGGAACGCCGACGGCACACCCCATCTCGGCATTCCGGTCGCCGACGGTGCCACGCCGAAGCGCCTGTCCTCGTACAACTATCCCGACCGCTACATCAGGCACTGGGAGTACCGCGGGAGGCTGGAGGCGGACGTCGCCCACCTCGCCGACTCTCAGTTCCGCACCGTGACCGGGCTCGCCGGCAGCGGCACCGTCTCGCTGGAGTCCGCCAATTTCCCCGGCCACTACCTGCGCAGCAGGAACGGCGAAGTGTGGGTGGAGCGGAACGACGGCAGCGCCGCCTTCAAGAGCAGCGCCACCTTCCACCAGCGGGCCGGTCTCGCCGACCCGGCCGGCGTCTCCTACGAGTCGTACTCCGCCCCGGGGCAGTACGTGCGGCACTTCGCGTTCCTGCTCTACGTGCAGGGCGTCGGCTCCACGACCGCCCGGCAGGACGCCACGTTCCACCAACAGTGACATACGTATCCGAGGAGTCCACATGCGGTTCTCTCGTCACCGAGGAACGGCGCGGCAGGTCCTGCTGCTCGTCGTCGCCTTCATCACGGCCCTGGGCCTGAACGTGGCCGGCCCCGGCCGGGCCGAGGCGGCGCCGGCCGGGCCTTCCTTCACCAACCCCGTGGTCGGCGTGCCCAACAGCGCCGACCCGACGCTGGTCCAGCACAACGGCTTCTACTACTACGTCGCGACGACGTGGTCGTCCGACATCGTCATGCGCCGGTCGTCGACCATCGCGGGCCTGCGCAGCGCCCCGGAGCGGGTGGTCTTCCGCAGCGGCGGGACGCAGATGTGGGCGCCGCACCTCGAGCGGGTCGGCGAGCGCTGGTACGTGTACTACTCGGTCGAGCAGTGCTGCGCGGCCCGCCGCACGCACGTCCTGGAGAGCGCCGGATCCGATCCCCTCGGCCCGTACACCGACCGCGGCATCGTCAACCTCATGCCCAACGACGGCTGGGCGATCGACGCGAGCCTGCTGAGGCTGGGCGGCGCGCTCTACATGACGTTCTCGGCCGTTTCGCCGGCGGACAACCTGCAGTCGCTCTACATCGCGCCGATGACCAACCCGTGGACGGCCGGCGCCTACGGGAGCCGGATATCGGCTCCCGTGCTCCCGTGGGAGAGGCAGGGCGGAGCCGTCAACGAGGGCTCGTTCGCCTTGCAGCGGGGCGGCCGCACCTTCCTGACGTACTCGGCCAGCCACTGCAACGGCCCCGACTACAAGCTGGGGATGCTGGAGTACCGCGGCGGCGATCCGCTGGCGGCGGCCTCCTGGTCCAAGCACCCGGACCCGATCTTCCAGCGCAACGACGCCGCCGGGGTCTTCGGGCCGGGGCACCACTCGTTCTTCTCCTCCCCCGACGGCAGCGAGACGTGGATCGCCTACCACGCGAACACCTCGCCGGCTCAGGGCTGCGGTACGACGCGCACGACGCGGGTGCAGAAGATCGCCTGGAACGCGGACGGCACTCCGAACCTCGGTGTCCCGGTCTCGACGTCGACGGTTCTCCAGGGGCCGTCGGGAGAGGTCGGCGGTCCGCCGGCGCCGGTGGCCGTCCGCAACCGGCACAGCGGCCTGTGCCTCGACAACTACAACTGGGGCACGGCCCCGGGCGCGGAGGTACGGCAGTGGACGTGCAATGACGCGTCGGTCCAGGACTGGCACCTGACGCCTGTGGCCGACGGGTACTACCAGATCAGCAATGGCCACAGCGGCCTGTGCCTGGACGACCGGGACTGGGCGACCGCGCCCGGGTCAGCGGTCCAGCAGTGGACGTGCAACGCCGAGGCGGTCCAGCAGTGGCGGCTGAACCCGGTGGGCAACGGCTACTCCACCCTGGTCAACCGGCACAGCGGCCTCTGCCTGGACAACTACGGCTGGGGCACGGCCCCGGGCGCGGAAGTACGGCAGTGGACGTGCAACGGCAACAACGCCCAGCAGTGGAACGTCGCCTGACGTACTGGTCACGCGCGGGGCGGCGGGGTCGGGGGGCCGGTGATCGTGAAGATCCGGTCCAGGTGGTGGCGCAGTACCTCGGTGGCCGACTCGGGCCCCCGCTGGCCCACGAGGATGCTGGTGCCCATGCCCGCCGCCATGGAGAGCAGGCTGACCGCCTCCGTGCGCGCGTCGGTTCGGGGGTCGGCCAGACCGGTCTCCTGTGCGGTGCGCAGGAGGCCGGTCAGGGCGTTCTCGGCGGCGTCGGGATTCTCGATGAAGGGCTGGGCGGCCAGCGCCTCGTCGGTCACGGAGAGGATCGCGTACGAGGTGTAGAGCAGGTGGAAGGTGCGGCTCTCCTCGTCGGTGGGGAGGGAGGACAGCAGCAGCGCCTCGATGGTCGCGCGCGGGCCGGGGTCTTGCCCCGCGGCTCGGAGGCGGGCGCCCACGCGGGCGGTGAAGCGGTCGGTGAGGTGCTGGAGACCGTAGAGGAGCAGCTTCTCCTTGGTCTGGAAGTAGTACTGCACCAGCCGGAGCGACACGCCGGCCTCCGCTGCCACGTCGCGCATGCCGATGGCGTGCAGTCCGCGCCGTCCGGCGACCCGGACGAGCGCCTCGGCGATCTGGGTGCGCCGTTCCTCGTGGTCCACGAGCTTTGGCATGGGTCGTTTCTCCGCCCGTCGGTGGTGGGACTCCGTCATGGTACCGGCGTATCACCAATGCGGTACGGTCGTATCACGAAAGAAACGGAACTCCCCCGGAGGTGCCACCGTGCCCGAGAACAAGACCCGCGTGCGACGCGACGTCGGCCGCTACGTGAACGACGCCTTGCGCGACCGGTACTTCGCCGCCTGCGACGCCCTCTACGCGATGGGCGCGCCCGCCCGCTCCGAGACGGACGTGGAGACGAGCTTCGGCACCACCCACGTCTACCGGTACGGCCCCGCGGATCCGGCCGCCGAGTCCCGCACCCCGGTCGTCCTGATCCACGGCGCGGGCTACTGCTCCGCCATGTGGTACCCCAACACCTCCGCGCTCAGCGCCGAACGCCCCGTCTACGCGCTCGACACCCCCGGCGACGCCGGCCGCAGCATCCACCGCGAACCGATGTGGCAGCCCGAGCGCGCCGCCCAGTGGCTCGACGAGGCCCTCGACGCGCTCGGCCTCGACCAGGTCCACCTCGTCGGGTCCTCCTACGGCGGCTGGCTGGTGCTCAACCAGGCCCACCGCAGGCCCGAACGGCTCGCATCCGTCACCCTCCTCGACCCGGGCGGCCTGGAGAAGGTGGGCCTGCGCTTCTTCGCCTGGGTCTTCGTCAGCCTCTTCGCCAGCTTCGCCCCCAAGGCACTGCGCCCACGCCTGGCCTCCTGGCTGGAGCAGCCGGTCCTCGTCGTCCCGGAGCTGCGCGCGATGGTCCAGGCCGGTGTCCGGGCCTTCCGGATCCGCCGCCCCGCGCCGCTGCCGCTGGCCGAGGACGCGCTGCGGTCCATCCGCACCCCGCTCTACCTCGTCATGGGCAGGCGCAGCCTGCTCGTGCACCCGCAGCGGCAGCTGGAACGGGTACCGCGCCTGGTTCCCGGCGCCCGCGCCGAGATCCTCGCCCAGACCGGTCACGGGCCGCAGATCGACCATCCCGACCTGGTCAACGCCCGGATGCTGAGCTTCATGGAGGACGTCGACTCCCTGGCCGCCAACACCTTGAACGGCGACACCCCGAACCCGGCCGCGACGCCGCCATCGCTCAACGGCGGCGGCTGAGCAGCACGCCGAGGACGACCATGACGAGGCCGAGGGCGAGGTGCAGCCAGTTGTCCGCGTCGTTGACGGGGATGAAGTTGGCGGAGCTGTCGTGGTGGATGAGGAGTCCGTAGATCCACAGCACGAGGTACAGCGCCCCGCCGCCGATCAGGAACCCGCGGGCGGAGGCCGGGCTGCGGGCCATGGCCACGCCCGCCACGCCGAGCAGGAAGTGGACGATGTTGTGCAGGACCGAGACCTGGAACACTCCGAGCAGCTTGGCCTCGGAGTCGTGCCCGGCGAAGGCGAGCGAGTCGTAGTCGGTGGTGACGCCGGGGATGAAGCCCAGGACACCGACCAGCAGGAACACCGCGCCCACCAGGAACGCGGCCTGCTGGAGCGGAGTACGCCCGCCCACCGCGGCGGGATGCCGTGTCGCCATGAGAAGACCTCTCTTCCAGCTTGCGCCCGACGCCCTGCGCCTGTCCGTCTGGGACGAGGCGAAACCTGCTCGGCGGGGCGCCGGATCGCCCGCTCAGCGTGGCGCGTACGGCCTCCAGTCTCCGAGGTAGGTCTCCCGGGTGTGCGTCCGGGCTTCGGTGGGGGTCAGCTGGGGCCGGTTCTCCGGAACGGTGATCACCGCGCCCGGCCCCGCGTTGCCGTACTCGCGAAAGCGCATGGACTGCCACGGGTACGCCTCGCGCATGTTCGTGTACGGGGCGGCGGCGTCGATCCCCGGACCGATCGTCGTGTCGCGGACGACGAGTGCCGGCCAGGCGGTGGGGTCGGAGCCGGGCACCCAGGGGCGGGCGAGCTTGTACGCGCCGTCCGGCGCACCGGAGGTGATGCGGCACCTGGTGGCCAGGAAGCCGTACGGGTTGGCGCGGGCCGTGGACGGCGCGAACACCATGCCCTTGGGGGTGAAGTCGACGTCCCGTTCCAGCGCGTGGAACCGGCAGTGCTCGAAGACCGCGCGGGCCCGGCCGAAAACGAAGTCCACGTCGCCCTCGATGGAGCAGTGCGCGAAGTACTGCCGGTCCCTCGCGCTCAGGGTGGCGGTGTCCGCGTAGAGCGTGTCCTGGTGGCCCAGGAAGCGGCAGTGGTGGAACGCCGCGCGGTCGCCCGTCACCTTGACGGCCACGGCCTGGGTGCCCGTGATCTCCGGGTGCTCCGCCCGCAGGAAGTCGTTGGCGAAGGTGACCCAGCGGGCCGTGAAGTCCGCGGCCCTGATGCTGGTGGTGGCGGATCCGGTGGTGCCGTAGGTGGCTCCGCCGCCGCCCGGGACCGGGGTGCCGGCCGCGTTGTCGTACACGATGACGACGTCGCGCGGGTTCTCGCTCGCGCCGGTCAGGGTCAGTCCGGCGTGGGCCGCGGTGATCGTCACCGTCTCGCGGTACGTACCCGGGGCGAGGACCAGGGTGCGGCCGGCGCCGGGGGCGGCGGCGTCCACCGCGGCCTGGACCGTGGTGAAGTCGCCGGCGCCGCCCGGGTGGACGTACAGGGTGCGCGGGGTGAGGCGGGCGGCCGGGGAGCCGTAGCGGCCGAAGGGCCGGGCCGCGGCGTGGGCGGGGCCGCCCAGGGTCAGGGCGAGTGCGGCGCCGGTGCCCGCGACCAGCAGCGCTCTGCGGCTGAGGGGAACGGTCATGGTCAGCGGACCTTTCCGGCACCCGCGCGGTGGGCCACGATGCCGGGCAGGGCGCGCGGGTCGTCGACCTTCGTGCGCAGGGCCGGCGTCCAGCCCGCCCCGGACCGCAGGGTCTCCTCGGGGAGCTCCGCGTTGTGCACGGCGATCAGGTCGACGGGGCTGCCGTTGACGTAGTTGCCCGCTGCCGTGACCGGCGCGTCCTTCCACTTCTTGAGGATTGCGGCCGCGCTGACCCCGCCGGGCAGTGTGAACGCGTTCTTCTCGGCGACGAGCCGGGAGTCGAGGCCGATGCCGAAGGAGTAGGCGTACGGCTGACCCGCCCGGATCACGAAGTGGTTGTTGTACGCGTCGACCTGCCCGAAGCGGACGCGCGGGGCGCGCTCGACGATCCCGTCGAACACGTTGTGGTGCAGCGTGACCTTGAGCTTGCCCGCGTCGGTCGCGGCGGCGCTGTCACTGTTGCCGATCATCAGCGTCTTGTCGTGGTCCTTGAAGACGTTCCACGAGGCGGTGACGTGGTTCGCGCCCCGTACGACGTCCAGCAGCCCGTCGTGCTGCTGGTAGATCTCGCCGTAGTAGGACGGCAGCGTGCTGTCGGGGTAGCGGCCGTCGGTGAGGGTGTTGTGGCCGATCCATACGTGGGTGGAGCCGTATACGACCACGGCGTCGTACTCGGAGTTCCAAGCTCCGCTGGAACCGTCGGTGGGGTCCCACCGCGGAAAGCAGTCGAGGGGCGCCTCGATGGTGAGGTTGCGGACGATGACGTTGTCCACGCCCTTGATCTGCAGGCCGGCGCCCTTGATCCCGGCGTCCTTGCCGACGCCCACGATGGTGGTGTTGGCGGGGACGAGGGCGGTGACGGCCTTCTTCTGCCGGGCTGCCGATGCCGCGCGCAGGTCCTCCTGCTCACCGCTGACCTCGTTCTCGTAGCCCCACACGGCCGGGTCGTAGTCGGCCAGGTACTGGGGGAACGAATAGCCCGGGGCCTCGAAGGCCCCGCAGCCGGACGCGGTGGCGTCCAGCGTGCCCTTGACCCTGATGATCCTGGCGGCGTCGCCGCCGCGGGCGAGTGCCGCCTGGAACTCCTGCCAGGTCGTGACGGTGTACACGTGCTCCGGGGAGGCCGCCGCGCCGCCCGTGGTGCCGGCGCCCTCCGAGGCCCAGCCGTCGTGGGCGGGGAGGGTCTGCCGGCCGAGGTCAGTGCCTTGGGTTTGGGCTTGGGCCGTGGTGCCCGTCACGGCCAGCACCAGGGCGGTGCTGCCCGCGAGCGAAGCGATGACGCGACCAGGGGAAAGCTGCGTACGCATGGGGTGCGGCTCCTTCTGTCTGTTTCTACGGTCTGTTTACGTGTGGCCAGGTGATCCGGGACTCGGGGACGTCGTCGTCGAGGCGGCGCACGTCCCGTGGCGCCAGTACCTCGCGGCGGAGCAACTCGGCCGCCACGAGGCGGGCGACGGCGATCGCTCCGGGCGGGTTGAAGTGGGTGTTGTCCTGTTCCGTGGCGGTCCAGTTGAAGTACTTCTGCGTCTCGACCGCACCGAGCCCGTGCCAGAGGGCGAGCGACAGCGCCTGGACGTCGAGGAGGGCCACCCCCGCCTCCCGGGCGTACGCGCGCATCGCCGCCGGGTAGTCGCCGTGGGTGGGACGGGCGTTGCCGTCGGCGTCGAACCTCCTGCGTTCCACGGAGGTGGCGAGCACCGGCTGGGCCCCGCGCGCTCGGGCCGCGTCCACGTACTGGCGCAGGTAGGCCTGATAGGTCGTCCAGGGGCTGGTGTAGCGCGCCGGGTCGGCGGACTTCGCGTCGTTGTGGCCGAACTGGACGAGGAGGAGGTCCCCGGGGCGGATCAGGCCGAGGATGGCCGTCAGTCGCCCCTCGTCGATGAAACTCTTCGAACTGCGGCCGTTCACGGCGTGGTTGGCGACCGTCAGCTCGTCGTGCAGGAAGAAGGGGAGGGCCATGCCCCAGCCGGTCTCGGGCGCGGCGTCCGCGTACTTCTGCGCGGCGGTGGAATCTCCGGCGATGTAGAGGGTGCGTGGGCGGCGGGGCCCTGTCGCGGCGGAGGCGGGGGCGGTGGTCAGGAAGGGGAGCGGCAGGGCGGCGAGGGCCGCTGTGGTGAGCCGTCTGCGGGTGAGGGACACGTTCGTGCCTCGCTTTCACATTGCAGTGTTACTTCTTCTGGTGGCGGCGCCACTCCGCCTGCGCCTTGTCGAGCTGGTCGGCGAGCGTGTCCAGGAATTCCTTCGCCGACATCGTGCCGAGGAGGACCTTCTGGAAGGCCGACTCGTTGTCGGCCTTGCTGATGGTGTTCCAGTCCGTCAGGTGGTACGGAAGCTGGACGATCTTGATGCTGCCGCTGTTCAGCGCCTCGGCGGCGAGCCGGGTCGGCTCGGACTTCTGGATCCACTCGTCCTGCGCCGCCCCCTTGTGGGAGGGGACGGCGCCGGCCGCCTTGTTCCACTTGCTGTTGGACCCGTGCGAGGCGGCGAACTCGATGAACTTCCAGGCGGCCGACTTGTTCTTGCCGGCCTTGAAGAGGGCGACGCCGTCCACCGGCTGCGACACCTGCACCCGGGTGCCGTCCTCCAGCGTCGGGTTCGGCAGACCGCGGAACTTGTCCTGGCCCAACGCCTTCAGGTGGTCCTGGTACGAGCCCAGGTTGTGGCTCAGCATTCCGATCTCGCCGCTGTCCCACTGGGCGACCATCTTCTTGAAGTCGTTGTTGACGTCGGCGGCCGGGGTGTTCTTCTTGTACAGCCCGGCGTACTTCTCCAGCGCCTCGACGTTCCGCGGGTCGTTGACGGTGGTCTTGTCGCCGTTCCAGAACTCGCCGATGCCGGACTGGCCGTAGACCGCGTCCAGTGCCTGCGCGATGGAGCCCTTGCCGCCGCGGATGGTGAACCCGAACTTGTTCTTGCCGTCCTCGGTGAGCTTCCCGGCTGCCTCGTAGAACTTCGACCACGTGGTCGGCGCTTCCAGGCCCGCGGACGCGAACAGGTCGGTGCGGTACCACAGCGTGCCGTTGTTGGCGGAGGTCGGGACGGTGAAGAGGGTGTCGCTGCCACCTGCGGAACGGACGCTGTCGAGCATCCCGGTGTTCAGTTTGCCCTGGAGCGAACCGCCCTCCAGGCGCTGGTCCAGCGGCTCCAGTGCGCCCTGCGCGGCGATGCCCGCGAGCATCGCGGTGGTCACACCGCCGACGTCGGGCAGGCCGCCGCCCTGGATGGCGGTGTCGTACTTGGACTGGGCGCTCTCGGCCGGGATCCCGACGTAGTTGACCTTGATGTCCGGGTTGGCCTTCTCGAAGTCGGCGATGATCTCCTTCCATACGTCGGTACGGACACCGCCGTTGTTGTCCCAGAAGGTGATCTCGCCCTGGCCCGAACCCTCGTTGCCCGCGTTCGCGGCGCCGCTGCCGTCGTCACCACAAGCGGTGGCGGTCAGGGCGACGGTGACGGCCAGGGCGAGGAAGGCGGCCGGGCGGCGCCGTCTGCTGCTGCGGTTGCTGAACATGATCGGCTCTCTTCTCGTCAGTGGAACAGGACTGGTGGGGGAAGGGAGGGGAAGACCCGCGGTCACGGGTTCGACGCCATGCGGACGAGGGAATCCGCGTCCTTCCGGTCGAGGCGGCCGTCCGCGACGACGGTGACGACCCGGCGCAGGATCGTTTCCCCTGCTTCTACGGGCAGCCGTTCAACCGGGGCGAGCGAGGAGCCGACGCCCGGGTACTCGGCCGAGCGCACGAACCACGGGTCGCGGCGGGTCCGCTCGGTGGCGCCGGCGAACACCAGCGTCCAGTCGGCTCCGCCGAGCGCCACCCAGTCGGCGCGAGTGCCGTGCACGGCCGCCTCGCCCTCGGCCCGGCCCGTGAACACCCGGGGCGCCTCGGCCTCCTTGGGTGCCCGCCAGAAGAAGCCGCCGTAGGCCGCGCCGGGGCGTCCGTTGGTGGCGGGGCTGCCCAGGGAGAGCCGGCCCGCCGTGGTGTTGGTGAGGGAGAACGTGAAGTCCAGGGCCCACGCGGTGTGGTCGAGTCCGACGGCCCGGACCGTACGGCGCTCCCGCAGGAGCTCGTGGTCCCCCGCCACCCAGCGCAGTTCCTCCACGAACCGCGCCGGGTCGCCCGACCGGAAACCCGTATGGCGTTGGGCTCCGTGGTTGTCGAGCTCGGTGGGGCCCCGGTCGCGTACGAAGGTCCGCCCGCCCCAGAAGTTGTACCCCTCGACGTCGGGTACGGCGACACCGGCGCCGAGGTGGTGCGGATGGTCCCCGGGGCCGAGTTCCGTGACGGTGGCGCCGCCCAGGGTGGTGACCGGGTGGAGGTAGGGGCGGGGTGAGAGCCGGGCGGGCAGGTGCGGCCGAGTGACGTACCGGGCGACCTGGCGGCCGTCGCGGTGCAGGAGGAAGAGGTCCTGCGCGCCGTTCACGAGGTGCTCGCTCCTTGGTGGACGCCGCTGCCCGCCGTGGCCGGCAGCACCCAGGCAGGGTCCAGCTCGGAGTAGAGGGCGAGCGTGCCGGCCGCCTCGGCCACCAGTGCGTCGATGCCGTGCACCACCCGGCGGGAGGTGCCCTCGCCGGGCTCGGAGTGCCAGGCGTCGGCGGGCAGCACGACGGGGTCCGGTGCCTGCCGGATCGCTTCGACCACCTTCATGAAGGCGCCCGTCGCCTCCGGCGGCACCAGGAGCTCCGCACGGCCGGACAGGTGCTCGACCAGGTTCTCCAGCAGGTCGGTCCGGCGGTACACCGTCTCCTCGGGACCGTGCCCGGCGCGCTGGAGCAGGAGGCAGTCCTGTTTGTACCAGAAGGTGAGGCGGCCGCTGCTGCCGTGCACGAGGACGTACGGCTCGTCGGGCCGCTCGGCGCACAGGGTCGCGGCGACGGTGATGCGGCCGCCGCGCGCTGTGGTGATCCGTACGCACGAGGTGTCGTCGGACTCGATGGCGTTGGCCCGCAGCAGCTCGGTCTCGATGCCGGCGACGTCCTCGGCGTGCGTGGCGCCGCCGAGGGCGAGGGCGGTGGCCACGGCGTGCGCGAGGGGGTTGGTCAGGGCGCCGTCGACGACGTCCGCACCGTGCAGACGACGGCGGCCCGCCCAGGGGGCACGGCGGAAGTAGGCCTCGTCGCGCCCCCACGCGCCTGCCGCGCCGATCCCGGTGACCTCGCCGATGGCGCCGGAGGCGACCAGTTCCCGGATCGCCGGGAGGGCGTGCGAGCCCAGCGACTGGAAGCCGATCTGACAGGCGACGCCCGCCGCGGCGATCCCGTCGGCCATCCGGCGGAACTCCGCGTACGAGGGAGCCGGCGGCTTCTCCAGGAGCAGGTGCACCCCGTGGGCGGCGGCGGTGAGCGCCAGGTCGGCGTGCGTGTGGATGGGGGTGCAGATGACGGCGATCCGGGCGCCGGTCGACGCCAGCAGGCCGGCGAAATCCGCGGACTGCCGCGGTCTGCCGAGTCCTTCGAGTTCCCCGCCCGTCAGGGGGTTGAGTTCGCAGATCCCGGCGAGCCGTACCAGGCCCTTGCCCTGAAGGCGCCGGATGTTCCTCAGGTGCCATCGGCCGTGGCCGCGCGCCCCGGCCAGGACGACGGGCAGCGGTGCGCCGGCGTTGAGTGGTGCTGCCGGATTCCTTGCTGTCACGGGATCCTCCTCGTCGCTCATCCCTTCACCGCCCCTGCGCTGAAGCCTGTGATCAGCCACTTCTGGATGAAGGCGAAGACGATGACGACCGGGACGGCGGCGATGATGCCGCCCGCCGCGAGGGCGCCCAGGTCGACGCTGTCCGCGCTCATCAGGGTGCTGAGGCCGACCGGGATCGTCTGCTTCTCCTGGTCGCTGAGGAACATCAGCGCGAACAGGAAGTGGTTCCAGGCATGCACGAACGCGAAGGAGCCGACGGCGATCAGGCCGGGCCGCAGGAGCGGCAGGACCACGACCAGGAAGGCCCGGAAGCGGTTGCAGCCGTCGACCCAGGCGGCCTCCTCCAGGGAGTACGGCACGTTCCTGATGAACCCACTGATCAGGATCATCGACAGCGGCAGCTGGAAGACCGTTTCGGCGATGACGACGCTGCCCAGCGAGTTGATCAGCTGGAGGTTGGCGAAGATCTGGAACAGCGGCACCAGCAGCAGCGCGCCGGGCACGAACTGGGAACAGAGCAGCGCCAGCATGAAGGCGCGCTTGATCTTGAAGTCGAATCGGGCGAGCGCGTAGCCGCCCGCCAGGGCGATGACGGTGGTCAGCACCAGCGTGGCGATGCCGATGAGGACGCTGTTCTCGAAGTACGTCGCGAAGCTGCGCTCGGTCCACACCTTCTCGAAGTGCTCGAAGGTCATGGGCCACGGCACCAGCGACGTCGAGCCGGCCGGTCGCAGCGCGAAGAGCAGGATCCAGTAGAACGGGACGAGCGTGAAGACGAGGTAGACGCCCAGCGGGAGGTAGATCTGCCAGAGCGGAGCCTCGTCCCAGGCGCGGCGCGTGCTCACTTGTCACCACCTCCGAACTTGCTCAGGCGCAGGTAGAGAACGGAGCAGAAGAGCAGGATCACGAACGCCACCGTGGTCAGGGCGGATGCGTAGCCGAAGTCGTGTGCGTCGACGCTGGTGTGGGCGACGTAGAGGGGGAGCGTGGTCGTCACCCCGGCGGGTCCGCCGCCGGTGAGTGTGTAGAGCAGGTCGACGTTGTTGAACTCCCACACCATGCGCAGGAGTGTGGACAGGACGATCGCGTCCTTCAGGTGCGGAAGGGTGATGTGCAGGAACTGGCGGAAGCGGCCGGCGCCGTCGACCTCGGCGGCCTCGTACAGGTCTTTCGAGACGGACTGGAGGTCGGCGAGGATGAGGATCGCGAAGAAGGGCACACCGCGCCACAGGTCGGCGACGATCGCGGCCGAGAAGACCGTGGAGGTGTCCGACAGCCAGGAGGTCCCGTACTCCCCGATGCCCATGTCGGCGAGGTAACGGGTGATGCCCGTCTGGGAGTTGTAGAGGAGCACCCAGATCACGGACGTGAGGACGCCGGAGACGGCCCAGGGGGAGAACACCAGGGCGCGGCCCAGGGCGCGGCCGGCGAACGTCTGGTTGATGATCAGGGCGAGGGCGAGCCCGAACAGCAGCTGGAGGCCGACCTCGACGAGGACCCATTGGAGGCTGAAGGTCAACGTGCCCCAGAACTGCGGGTCTTCGGTGAAGGCGCGGACGAAGTGGTCCAGGCCCGCGAAGCCGTTGCGCCACGGCTTGGTGGGGTTGTAGTGCTGGAGGCTGTAGTAGAAGACGCTGATGACCGGGTAGGCGATGAATCCCAGCATCAGCAGGCCCGCCGGCGCGATCAGCAGATAGGGGAGCCTACGGGGGGTCGATGAGCCGCGGCGCCGCCGGGGTGGCGCGGGCTGTTTCGCCACGGCTGCGGCTTGGGCCATGACTGTTCTCCGTTCTTGCGTGTGCGGTGAGCTCTTCGCGCGTGTCGTCCGGTACGGGTCTCAGCCCGCGTACGGGTCCGGCACCTTGCCGGCCCTGGCCAGGAAGGCGAAGTCGCAGCCGGTGTCGGCCTGGGTGATCTGCTCGTTGTAGAGCGCCCCGTAGCCGCGCTCGTACCGCTCCGCGGGCGGGGTCCACTCGGCCCTGCGCCGTGCCAGCTCCTCGTCGGGCACGTCGAGCCGCAGGGTGCGTGCCTCGACGTCCAGCGTGATCGGATCGCCGTCGCGGACGAGGGCGAGCGGTCCGCCGATGTACGCCTCGGGCGCGATGTGGAGCACGCAGGTGCCGTACGAGGTGCCGCTCATCCGGGCGTCGGAGATCCGCACCATGTCCCGGACGCCCTGCTTGAGCAGGTGTTCGGGGATGGGGAGCATGCCGTATTCGGGCATCCCGGGACCGCCTTTGGGGCCCGCGCCCCGCAGCACGAGGACGTGATCGGCGGTGATGCCGAGCGACGGATCGTCGATGGTCTTCTGCATCGTGCGGTAGTCGTCGAAGACGACGGCCGGACCGGTGTGCTTGAGCAGGTGCGGCTCGGCGGCGATGTGCTTGATGACGGCGCCGTCTGGGCAGAGGTTGCCGCGCAGGACGGCCACCCCTCCCCCGTCCGCGACGGGCCGGTCGCGAGGGCGGATCACGTCGTCGTTGTGGACGAGCGCGCCGTCGAGCTGCTCGCGCAGCGTGTCGTGGGCGACGGTGGGCCGGTCCAGGTGGAGCAGGTCGGTGATCCGGGAGAGGAATCCGGGAAGGCCCCCGGCGAAGTGGAAGTCCTCCATCAGGTAGGGGCCGCCACCCGGGCGGACGTTCGCGAGTACGGGTACCGTCCGCGCGATCCGGTCGAAGTCGTCGAGCGTGAGGTCCACTGCGGCGCGCCCGGCCATGGCGATCAGATGGATCACCGCGTTCGTGGATCCGCCGAGGCCGAGGACGGTGGTGACCGCGTCCTCGAAGGCCTCCCGGGTGAGGATGTCGCACAGTTTGAGGTCCCGGTGGACCAGTTCCACGATTCCGAAGCCGGCCGCGGCCGCCATCCGGTCGTGCCCGGAGTCCACGGCGGGGATCGAGGAGGCGCCCGGCATGGTCACGCCCAGCGCCTCGGCGGCGGCCGTCAGCGTGGAGGCCGTGCCCATGGTCATGCAGTGGCCGGGCGAGCGCGCCAGTGCGCTCTCCAGCTCGGACAGCTCGCAGTCGCCGATGAGACCGGCGCGCTTGTCGTCCCAGTACTTCCACATGTCGGTCCCGGAACCGAGGGTCTCGCCCCGCCAGTGGCCGGGCAGCATGGGACCGGCCGGCACGAAGACGGCGGGGAGGTTCGCGGAGGCGGCGCCCATCAGCAGGGCGGGCGTCGACTTGTCGCAGCCGCCCATCAGCACGGCGCCGTCCACGGGGTAGGACCGCAGCAGTTCCTCGGTCTCCATGGCGAGGAGGTTGCGGTAGAGCATCGGGGTCGGCTTCTGGAAGGTCTCGGAGAGCGTGGACACCGGGAATTCGAGCGGGAAGCCCCCGGCCTGCCACACTCCCCGCTTCACGGCCTGCGCGCGCTCGCGCAGGTGGGCGTGGCAGGGGTTGATGTCGGACCAGGTGTTGAGGATCGCGATGACGGGCTTGCCGAGGTGTTCCCCCGGCAGATAGCCGAGCTGGCGGGTGCGGGCGCGGTGGCTGAAGGAGCGGAGCCCGTCGCCGCCGAACCACTGGTGGCTGCGCAGCTCCTCCGGGCGCTTCACATGGACCATCCGGCGGCGATGGCGGCGACCTCGGCGCGCTCGGACTCGGGCAGCGGCCGGCTCGGGGGGCGCACGTCGCGGCGGCACAGTCCGAGCGCGGCGAGGGCCTCCTTGACGACGGTGACGTTGTTCGCCGATCCGTTGGCCGCGCGCAGCTCCTCGAAGCGGCGGATCTGCTCCCACACCTTCATGGCCGCCGGATAGTCGCCGGAGCGGAGCGACTCGATCATGTTCAGCGACACGGAGGGGGCGACGTTGACCAGGCCCGAGGTGAAGCCCGTGGCACCGGCGGAGAAGTACGAGGGCGCGTACGGCTCGGCGAGCCCCGCGACCCATACGAAGCGGCCCTGGCCGGCGTCGCGTGCGAAGGCGGCGAAGCGCGCCGCGTCCGGCACCGCGTACTTCACCCCGATGACATTGGGGCAGGCCTCGCCGAGTTCGGCCAGGCGGGCGCCGCGCAGCAGCGGGTTGCGTATGTAGGGGACGACGCCCAGCTCGGGGACGGACTCGGCGATCGCCCGGTGGTAGTCGACCCAGCCGGCCTCGGACACGTACGGGTGGACGGGCTGATGGACCATCACCATCTGTGCCCCGGCCGCGCGGGCGTGGCGCGCGGTGGCGACGGCGGTGGGTACGTCGTGGCCGACGCCGACCAGGACGACGGCCCGGCCGCCGGCCTCCTCCATGGTCAGCTCCGTGACCAGACGGCGCTCATCGGGGCTCAGGGCGTAGAACTCGCCGGTGTTGCCGTTGGGTGTGAGGGTGCGGATGCCCCCGTCGAGCAGCCGCCGCAGCAGGACCCGGTGGGCGCCCTGGTCGATGGCGCCGTCCTCGGTGAAGGGGGTCACCGAGATCGCCACCACCTGGGCGAGGGCTGCCCGTTGGGTCTCGAAGCTCGTCGGGGTCATGCCCGCTCTTCCTCTCCGGAGGCGTCCGGGAAGGCCCGTTGCACGAACGAGGCGATGTGTGAGTGGAGGGCGAGGGCCGCGCCGTCGGCGTCGGCGTCGAGGGCGAGCCGCAGGATCTCCCGGTGTTCCTCGGCCTCGCGCTGCCAGGAGGGATCGGCGGCCCAGGCAACGGTGGACACCAGCGCGGCCTGGTCCCGGACCTCGTCGAGCATCCGGCCGAGCAGCGGACTGCCGCACGGCACGTACAGGGCGCGGTGGAACTCCCGGTTGGCGAGGGAGCGTTCCGCCGTGTCGGTGGCCAGGTCGGCGCGCTCCAGCGCCTGGCGTGCGGCGTCGAGGGAGGCCCCCCGCCGCACGCTGCGCCGGAGCGCCTCGGGCTCCAGGAGGAGGCGTACGTCGTACACCTCGCGCGCCATGTCGGCGTCCACCATCCGCACGCTGACGCCTTTGTACTGGTTCATCACGACGAGCCCGGTGCCGGCCAGGGTCTTGAGCGCCTCGCGCACCGGAGTCTTCGACACCCCGAACTGGGCGGCGAGTTCGGTCTCGACCAGGGCCTGGCCCGGGATCAGCTGCCCGGTGAGGATACGGCGTTTGATCGCATCCAGGACGTACTGCGTGCGGGAGGGGATCGGTGTGGGCACAGAGGTCATGCGCGCCTCTCGGATCTCACAGGGGGATCTCATGTACGGGATCTCGTGTATCGCGTCTCATATATGACGTACGAAGCGCGATGTGATGAAGCTAGGAGCGCGCACGTGTTTCGTCAATGCTTCAAGCAGGAGAACTTTCCTCAGTGGGCGGCGAGTTGGGCCAAGGCGTGGCCCACCGCCTCCAGGTCCGCGTCCGACGCCAGCCCCGCGTGGTACAGCCGCAGCTCGGTCGCGCCGAGCCCGGCCGCTCGCACCGCATCCGCGGCGAGGGTCCGCGCGGAGCCGCCCATGCCGCCGACGATCGTGAGGTTGGCGGCGACGACGCCCTGGTCGCGGCGCTGCTCGGCGAACGGGGCGAGCAGGCCGAAGTCCCCCGCGCAGGGCACGACCACACCGTCCGCGACGGACATGACGTGCCCCGGGTCGACGCCGGCATTGGCGCCGCAGTGGTACGACGCGGGGTCCGCGTGCAGCAGCACCTGGAAGCCGTCCGGGGCAGCCGCGCGCACCGCGGCAACGGCCTCTTCCTGGAGGGTGCGCGCGGTGTGCTCGCGCCACGCCCGCGTGGCCGAAGCGAGCTCGCCGCCGAGCAGTTCGCACACGGCCTGCCAGCCTCCGTTGGGCTCTTCGCCCCGCCAGACGGGCTCCAACGCGTGGCGCACGGCGGCGCGCAACGCGTCGGCGTCCAGCCCCTGACGCCGGTACCCGTCGCGGCAGGAGGCGCAGAAGCACAGCGACATCAGGTAGTGCGCCGCCTCCCCGAGCCGCACGCCGGCCGTCTTGTCGTGGGCGTGCGGGTGGGCCAACCCGTACCATCCGAGCGACTCCAGCTCCGTGCCCCCCGCCCCCGGGCGTACGCCGGCCTCCGCGGCCAGGTCGACCAGGTAGGCCCGGGTGGCGGGCTGCGCGATGCACGGCGCCCAGGGGTAGCGGTCCCCGTAGGCGTTGACCACGGAGGTTTCGGGATGTTCGGCGCCCATCCGGGAGTTGTGGGCGAGCACGACCCAGGTGTGGACCGCGACCCCGGCGCCGCGCAGCGCCCCGGCAGCCTCTGCGAACGCGTCGCCCGGCGCCCAGTCCCCGGCCGCGTGGGGCCGCAGGGTGCGGCCCTTCCAGAGGGTGTCCGACGGGGGGTAGAGCGCGGCGGCGTGCGTGGCCGTGACGACGCGGTGGTGCGGGTGGCGCGGGGTCAGGGCGCGCGTGGAGTGGTACGCGGAGGCAAGGGTGGCCTGCGTCACGCCGAGTGCGGCGATGTCCGCGGCGGCGCCGGGGTCGCCGTTGATGTCCCAGGGGTATACGAACACGGAGGTCTTCACGTTCTCCCTCTCCTACTTGACGAGATCCGGCAGCGCTCCTTAGCGTGCCCACGGATGTGAATATCGTTCACATACCCGAACGTACGCATGCTGCCGGAATCCCGTCGGCGGCGCCTGCGCACGCGCATCGAGGAGACGCCGCATGCCCGTACCCCGCACCGTCCTGCTCACCGGAGCCGCGGGAGGCCTCGGCACCCTGATGCGGGAGCTGTTGCCCGCGTACGGCTACGAACTGCGCCTGCTCGACCTGGCGCCGATCGCGGGTGCGCCCGACGCCGTCATCGCGGACCTCGCGGACCAGGAGGCGCTGCGCGAGGCCGTGCGGGGTGTCGACGCGATCATCCACCTTGCGGGCATCTCCCTGGAAGCCCCCTTCGGGAAGATCCTCGCGGCGAACATCGAGGGGACCTACAACGTCTACGAGGCCGCCCGCGAAGAGGGCGTGCGGCGCGTCGTGTTCGCCTCGTCCAACCACGCGGTCGGCTTCACCCCCCGGCCCCGGGCCGGCGACGAGCTGGTCCAGGTCCACACCCCGCACCGCCCGGACACGCTGTACGGCCTGTCCAAATCGTTCGGCGAGGATCTGGCGCAGCTGTACTGGGACAAGTACGGCCTGGAGACGGTCTCCGTGCGCATCGGCTCCTGCTTCGCCGAGCCCACCAGCGTGCGGATGCTGTCGATGTGGCTGAGCCCCGCCGACGCGGCCCGCCTCTTCCACGCGTCGCTCACCGCCGACGACGTCCGGCACACCGTGGTCTACGGCTCTTCCGCGAACACCCGCCTGTGGTGGGACCTCTCCACGGCCCGTGCGCTCGGCTACGACCCCCAGGACGACTCGGAGCGCTACGCCGGGCAACTCGTCACGGAACAGGGCGAACTCGACCCGCTGAACCCCGACCATGCCTATCTGGGCGGCCACTTCGTCACCCACCCGCCGGTCTGGCCGCACTGACGAGGCGTGCTCGGGGCGTTGACGCCGGAGTGGTGCGTTCCTAGGCTGTTCACGTATGTGACCCACATCCGCATCCATGAACGAGGAAAGGGCATCCGCATGTCCGTACGCCTCCATATCTCCCCGCGCCGCTTATCGGCGCTGGTCGCGGCGACCGCCGCGGCCCTCACACTGGGCGTCGTCCCGCAGTCCGCCGGCGCTGCCGGAACCGGTGAGACCGCTGAGACGGCCGAAGCGGCCGAGACCGCCCCCGTCGGCTTCGGCGCCGGCACCACGGGCGGCGGCAGCGCCACGCCGGTCACCGTCACCACCCTCGCCGCCTTCAAGACCGCGGTCAGCGGCGACAGCGCCAAGGTCGTCCGGGTCAGCGGCCTGATCACGCTCTCCGGACAGGTCGACATCGGCTCCAACACCACGGTCCTCGGGGTCGGTTCGTCGTCCGGATTCACCGGTGGCGGCCTGCGGATCAAGGAGGAGAGCAATGTCGTCGTCCGCAACCTGAACATCAGCAAGCCCGTCGCGCCCGCCGACGGCATCACCGTCCAGAAGTCCACGAAGGTGTGGATCGACCACAATTCCTTCTCCGCCGACCGCAACCAGTCCGACAAGGACTACTACGACGGCCTGCTCGACATCACGCACGCCTCCGAAGGCGTCACGGTGTCCTGGAACACCTTCCGCGACCACTTCAAGGGGTCGCTGGTCGGACACAGCGACAACAACGCCTCGGAGGACACCGGGCACTTGAAGGTGACGTACCACCACAACCACTTCAGCAACGTGTTCTCGCGCATCCCCAGTCTCCGCTTCGGGACCGGCCACTTCTACAACAACTACGTCGAGGGCGCGGACACCGCCGTGCACTCGCGCATGGGCGCCCAGGTCCTCGTCGAGAACAACGTCTTCCGTACGACGAAGCTGGCCGTGACCACCAGCCGCAGCAGCGACATCGACGGCTACGCCAACCTGCGCGGGAACGACCTCGGCGGCGCCGCGACCGAGATCTCCCGGACGGGTTCGTTCACCGCACTCCCGTACGGCTACACCGCTGAGCCCGCCTCCTCGGTCATCGCCTCGGTGACCTCGCAGGCCGGTGCACGCCTCGCCACCAGCGCAACCGGCACCACCGGCACCGCCGTGTCCCCCGCGAGCGCCGCGAGCGCCGCCGCGGCCGCCTGGCCGACCCCCACCGACAGTCAGCCCGTCTCCGCGACGATCGAGGTCTCGGGCACGCGCGACGGGGGCATGAAGCGCTTCTACGGCAGCGGCGCCCTCGGCGACGGCGGCCAGGAGGAGAACCAGAAGCCGCTCTTCAAGCTCCAGGACGGCGCGGTCCTCAAGAACGTCGTCCTGGGCACCCAGGCTGCGGACGGCATCCACTGCATGGGCAGCTGCACGCTGCAGAACGTGTGGTGGGAGGACGTCGGCGAGGACGCCGCCACCTTCAAGGGCACCTCCTCGTCCGCCGTCTACACCGTGTACGGCGGCGGTGCGAGGAAGGCGGCCGACAAGGTCTTCCAGTTCAACGGCGCGGGCAAGCTCGTCGTCACCAAGTTCCAGGTCGCCGACTCCGGCAAGCTGGTCCGCTCGTGCGGCAACTGCTCCACCCAGTACCAGCGCACGATCATCGTCAACGACGTGGACATCACCGCGCCCGGCAAGCTGATCGTCGGCATCAACAGCAACTACGGCGACACGGCCGCGCTGCGGAACGTACGCATCCACGGTGACAGCAGCCGGCTGATCAGGCCCTGTGTCCGCTATCAGGGCAACAACACCGGCGCCGAGCCGAAGGAACTCGGCAGCGGCCCCGATGCGACCCACTGCCGCTACACCACGGCCGACATCACCTACGGCTGACCGCCCGCGGCCGTGGCCTGCCGGACCCGCGGGTTCCGGTCGGCCACGGCCGCGGCACATCTGTGAGCTTCCACGAGCCAACCCGTCAGCATGGATCTACCCTGGGAATTCGAGGCAGTAGGTACTCCGCCAGATCGGAGAGAGCGTCATGATCGTCCTCGGACTCATCCTGCTGTTGGTCGGCTACCTGGCCGGCATCTCCATCCTGTGGACGATCGGGATCATCCTGATCGTGATCGGGGCCGTCCTGTGGATCCTGGGATCCGTCGGACACGCGGTAGGCGGGCGAAAGCACTACTGGTAACCCACTACTGATAGGCGCCAGCGCCCCTCGGGAGCGCTCTCACACTTCTCCGGCCGGTGGATATCCTGCTGTCCCGCAGCATCGTGTCTTCACCGGAGTCGACGAGGAGCACCCGCCTTGCCCGAGCAGACCGCTGGTTCCCGCCCCACCCTGGAGGCGGTGGCGGCCCGCGCCGGTGTCTCGCGGGCCACCGCCTCCCGGGTCGTCAACGGTGGTGCGGGCGTCCGCGCGCCACTGGTCGAGAAGGTGCGCCGGGCGGTGGAGGAGCTCGGTTACGTACCGAACCACGCGGCACGCACCCTGGTCACCCGGCGCAACGGCGCGGTGGCCGTGATCATCGCCGAGCCCGAGTTCCGGATCTTCTCCGACCCCTTCTTCGACCAGCAGGTCCGCGGCATCAGCCGCGAGCTGACGGCCCACGACACGCAGCTCGTGCTGCTGTGGGCGGAGGGACCGGCCGACCACGACCGGATCGCGCGCTACCTCGGCGGCGGGCACGTGGACGGCGCGCTGGCGTTCTCCCTGCACAGCGACGACCGGCTCCCCTCCCTCATCGGCCGCGCCAGGATCCCCGCCGTGTTCGGCGGCCGTCCCGCCCCGGGGTCCGGCCTCGCGGTGCCCTACGTCGACTGCGACAACCGCGGTGGTGCGCGGGAGGCCGTCCGTCACCTGGTCTCGCTGGGGCGCGGGAACATCGCCCACATCTCCGGTCCCCGCGACCAGACCTCCGCGATGGACCGGCTGGACGGGTATCACGACGTACTGGTCGACGCCGACCCGGGCCTGTTGTGCCAGGGCGACTTCACCGCCGAGAGCGGTGCGCGGGCGATGGCCGAGCTGCTGGACCGGCGCCCGGACGTCGACGGGGTCTTCGCGTCCAACGACCTGATGGCCTCGGGCGCGTTGCGCGTCCTGCGCGAGCGGGGGCTGCGGGTGCCGCGGGACGTGGCGCTGGTCGGCTTCGACGACATGGCCTCCGTCGTCGAGACCACGGACCCGGCCCTGACCACCGTGCGGCAGGACGTCGAGGGCATGGGCCGGCTCATGGTCCGGCTGCTGATGCGGATCCTGAACGAGGACCGGCCGGGCAGCGGCGGCGCGCCACCCGCCTCGATCATCACCCCCACCACATTGGTGCGGCGGGCGTCGGCCTGAGTTCCGACGCCCGACCGCACCCGTGGGGGTGTCTGTCAGCCGAAGGGGATGACCAGCACGGACCGGTCGGTACCGGTCTGGAGCTTGGACGTTCCGTTGCCGATGGCGCTCCACACCTCCAGGCGGACGGTGCCGCCGTTGAGGTTGCCGAGCGTTCCGCTCGCCGCCTTGAGCCCGCGTGACTGGCCGTACTCCTCCCATCCCGCCACCGGGTCGGTGGCGAAGTAGTGGTAGGTCTCCGTCCGCTCGTAGGTTCCGTCACCCGTGAGGTCGTAGCTGACGCGGGCCTGCTGGCCGAGCCCGACCGACGTGCCCGCGTCCAGCTGGAGGCGGAAGACGGTCGAGGCGCCGGGTGTGAGGGTGCCGTTCACGTCGCGTGCCTCGTAGACGAGCGGCTGGTACGGGGCGCCGTCGTGGTTTGCGCCGCCGGCGGAGGCGACGGTGTCGCTACCCGCCGGGGCGCCGGTCGAGGTGGTGAGCAGACCGCCGCTGCGGAGCTGGAAGGTGTTCCCGGTCGGCGGATCGGGGTCGGGGTCCGGACCGGGGCCGGGGTCCGATCCGGTTCCGGTGCCGGTCGCCGTGGAGCGCGCCGGTACGGACAGGGTCTTGCCGTCGGAGAAGGTCACCGTGCGGGTCGTCGGGCCATAGTTGTGTGCCGCGTACGTCCGGGTGGTGCCCTTGGTGAAGACGGCGGAGCTCGGGATGTCTCCCGTCACCGTCGCGTCCGGGGCGCCGAGTGCGTCGAGGGTGCTGATCCAGTGGTACGTGTGCGCCTTGGACTCGCCCTGTTCGGGGGTGTAGCCGGCGTGGCCGGCGTCCCACTTCGCCTTGGCCGCGGCCGGGTCGGCGAGCGACTGGAACTCCCAGAGGATGTCGCGCCACTCGACGGCCGGGCCGCCGTTCTCGCGTTCGAGCTCGGCCAGGTTGCGGCGGATGGCGGCCTTCTCGCCGCCCAGGTGGAGCGAACCGCCGGTCACGGGAAGGACGTTGATGCCGTGGATCTCCTCGGGGTTGGCGGTCCACCAGGTGGCGTACGCCGCGCCGCTGCCCCACACCATGCCGGCCGTGTCGTGGCCGAAGGAGGACGGGAAGACCTGCTCGTCGGCGTCGAACCAGTACTGGGCGATCGACTCCGCCTCGGTGGTCAGCAGGAACGTGCCGAGGTCGCGCAGCGAGGCGTCGCCGGTCGCCGAGCCCCACAGCACGAGGGCCGCACTGAGGTTGGTGGACTCCGAGGAGGACTCCTGGTTGTTGCCGGCGGCGAATCCCTGGTGCCCCGACGCCCAGCTGTGTCCGGCGTACACGTCGAAGCCGCGCAGGAACGGATAGGCGCTGTCGGTGCGGCTGGCGTTGGCCGTGTCGCGCACCAGCGTCTTGACCATGCCGCCCCACGCGGAGTCGGCGGCCCACGCCTGGTCGTACTGGGCGACGATCGCCGCCGCGTAGACGTAGTAGCTGTAGTGGAAGTGGTGGTCGTTGAGCTCGGTGTCGCTGCCGTAGGAGGCCGGGTAGCCGGTGAGGGTCTTCCAGTCCTTGTCGTAGCTGAACTCGTTGGCGCCGCCGGCCGTGAACCAGTCCTGGAGGCGGCCCTTCAGCAGGCCGAGCAGCTTGTCGCGGGTGGCGCTCTCACCGATCTGGTCGGCGACGGGCACCAGCTGGGCGAGTTTGCCGAGCGCCTTACCGGTCCAGTAGGTGTCGGTGGCCCCGGCGAACGGGTCGGACGAGTTCGCCGCCTCGTTCAGGTAGCCGCGCAGCCGGGCGGTGTCCACCCCGTTGGACTTCGGCAGTCCGGGCAGTACCGCGGAGGCCTTCTGGGCGGTGCTGAAGGACGCCGACTCGCGGACCTTCATCGTTCCGCGCGGCGAGACGTAGGTGTACGGGGTGAGCGGGTCCGTGGTGTGCAGCCACTGGTGGCGGTACAGCGCCTGGAGCGTCCCGCGCTCGGCGCCTTCCTTGGCCTCGGTGGTCAGGGTGTAGGTGGCCTTCACGGTGCCACCCGTGTAGTTCCAGTCCGCCTTCGAGCCGGTGACGAAGCTGTAGGCGTACTTCTTGTACGTCGCGAGCGCGTCCGTGGACGGCAGCAGGGCGAGCGAGAAGTAGTCCTTGGAGCCGAGTCCGGCGCTGATGGTGGAGCCGCTGACGTTCCAGTCGCTGCCGGTCGGCGCGAACAGGGCGTAGTGGTGTCCGGCGACGGTGATGCCGAGGACGTTGCCCTGGTCGGCGAAGACGGCGGGGGCGGCGGCGGTGGTGATCTGGGCGTTGCCGCCGGAGCCCTTGGCGTACACGAAGGGCATGCCGTGGCCGATGGTGGTCCGCAGGGTCCGGGCGCCGTCGGACCAGTAGGGCGTGACGGTCCAGTCGGACCAGTCGTCGGCCTTGGTGTCGGGCGAGTTGAGACCGCTGATGCCGAGGGTGAGGTCGCGCTTGTGGGCGAACTCGTACTGGCGGCCGTCGCCGACGATCGCGGGGGTGGTCGGGTAGCCCACCTCGAGTCCGCCGGAGGTCGCCCGGTAGGTGAGCGGGTGGCCGTACATCGGGGTCGAGTACGGGTTGTCGCCGTAGCGCTGGAAGGCGAGGGAGGACCACCAGTCGTTGGTGGGCACCGGCCGGGCCTTGGCCGCGGCGGTGACCTTGGGGGTGACCGGTGCCCCGGTGTTGGTGGTCGGGCCGGACGTGCCGGCGGGTCGGGTGTCGGAGTAGCTGCCGGAGCCGACGGGAACGGTGGCGGCCGCCGCCGGGGCGGCGGCCGGACCTAGGCCGACAGCTGCCAGGGCTGTGGCCAGGAGCAGCACAGTGGCTGGTCCGGTGCGGGGGGCTGGCATGAACGGCACCTCAAGTCCTCACTGGAAGGGGTGGCCGAGAGCGCTCTCAGATGCCGAGAACGTAAAACTCCTGAAACGCGGGTGTCAATAGACAGCGCACAACCCGGAGTTGGGGTCGTCGCCGAGCCGTTATGCCTTCGACTCTTGAAGAGGACGCTAGAGGACCGGTGCCTGTCCGCCGTCGCAGCGCAGCGCAGTGCCGGTCACGTAGGCGGCGGCGTCGCTGCAGAGGAACGCGGCGCAGTGGGCGAACTCCTCCGGCGAGCCGTAGCGGTGCATCGGAACGCGGGCGGCGGATTCGGCGCGCTCGGCTTCGAGAGTGCGGTCGCGGGGGGCCGCGCGGGCAGCGTCCAGTTGGTCGACGCGCCGGGTGGCGATGCGTCCGGGAAGCAGCATGTTGACCGTGACGCCGTCGGCGGCCACCTCGGTGGCCAGCATCTTCAGGTAGGCGGGGACGGAGACGGACCAGCCGGCGAGCGGCCGCCCCACGCGGAGCACTACCTCAACCGGCCCGAACTGACCGCCGAACGCTTCGTGGTGGACGACGTCACCGGCCGACGCCTGTACCGCAGCGGCGATCTCGGGCGGCTCCGGCTCGACGGCTCGCTCGACCACGCCGGACGGCTGGACGATCAGGTCAAGATCCGCGGCTTCCGCATCGAGCTGGGGGAGATCCGTTCCGTACTCCTCGACGACCCCGGCGTCACGGACGCCGCGGTGATCGTCCGCGGCCAGGAGGCCGGCCCGGCCCACACACGGATCGTCGCCTACGTCGTGCCGGCCGACGGCTCGGGCACCGCGGACGTCCGACGGCGCGTCTCGGGCCTCCTGCCCGACTACATGGTGCCGGCCGAGCTGATCGCGCTGCCCGCCCTGCCGTTGACCATCAACGGCAAGCTGGACCGGGCGGCGCTGCCGGAACGGGTGCCGGCAGCGGCGCACACGAAGGAGGCTCCTGCCTCCGACCGCCCCGCCGCGGCATCCGAGGCTCTGGAGCGGGTCCTGTCCATCTGGCGGGCCGTCGTACAACCGGACGCCCGGGCCGACGACCACTTCTTCGAGAACGGCGGCAACTCCCTGCTCGCGGTGCGGCTACTGGGCGCGGTACGCAAGGCGGGACTGGGCTCGGTGGCATTGCGGGAGCTCTACGCCCACCCCACGCCGTCCGGCCTGGCGGCCTGCCTCTCGCACTGACCCGCCCGGCGGCCCGGCCGCTGTCGTCACTGCCGGCCGGCGGAGTTCGTCGCGGTGGACGTGGCGGCGCCCACGACGGCTGCGCACACCCACGCCTCGCCGCAGGGCCCACGGAACGGGGTGGCAGCCTGGTGACGGGGCCTGATCCCGCCACGCGGCGCTCCGTCGGCACAGTGCTGTCAGTGTCGCCGAGCTGCCCCGGCAGGTGATCGACAGGACGGGCTCCGTGACGGCAGCGTGCTGGAGGACGCCGGGATCGTCCGTCGTGCCGCAGGGACGCCGCACGGCTGCCCGCCCCGTTTTCGACGCGCCGATCAGGAGTGAGGACGTGAATCTGATCCACGTGCTGCTGCGGGCCGCCTCCGCGATGCCCCGCCGTCCGCCGCTGTGCGCGTCGGGGCATCGGAGCCCGGCCGTCCTGCGAGGACCCTCCCACCTGTCCACCCTGGAGTACCCGGGGCGGACGTTTCGACATCGCGTCACACTCTTCCCGCATCCGCCCACCGCATGATCGGTTCTCAGCACCAAAGGGGAACCGCATGCTCGAAACACTCGGCCTGGACCCACTGACCGAACACACCTACCAACTGATGCTCGGCGAACCCGACATCAGCGTGGAGGGATCGCGTGCCGCACCGGCGCCGCGCCCGCCGAGGTGCGCGAAGCCATGGACCGACTCGCCGCGCTGTTCCTGCTGCGCGCGCTGGTCGAGGACGGCAGTTTCGATTCGCTCTTCTTCGACGTTCCCTCCCCGCCCATTCGACCAAGAAGGTTTGATCACATGTCGACCGAAGCGCACACGAAGCCCGTAACGGACACCGCCTCGGCGCGGCAGATCACGGTCCGCGCGGCGCGCCCGGAGGATTTTCCGCAGTGGCGCGCCCTTTATCGCGGTTACGCCGATTTCTACATGGTGGAGCAGACCGAGGAGGCCGCCGCGTCGGTGTGGAGCTGGGTGATGGACCCGGCCCACGAGGTGAACGCCCTGGTGGCGCAGGACGCGGACGGTGTACTCGTCGGTCTCGCGCACTACCGCCCGTTCGCACGACCACTGTCGGCCACGGTCGGCTGCTTCCTGGACGACCTGTTCGTCGCCCCGGAACAGCGTGGTTCCGGCGCCGCCGATGTGCTTCTCGGCGGCCTGCGGGAGATCGCCGCCGAGCGGGGCTGGAGCGTGGTCCGCTGGATCACGGCAGACGACAACCACCGGGCGAGGTCCAAGTACGACCAGGTGGCCACGCGCACGATGTGGGTCACCTACGACATGCCCCCCGCGCTCTGATCCTCTTCAGCCTATTTCCCCTCACGTTCGGCGCCCCCTGCCCAGGGGGCGCCGAACGTGTTTTCCGGAGTGCCTCACCGGTCGGCTTTCTGGCAGCCCCCTGCCATGTCACCTACCTGAACCCGTGATGGCTCGACACCACCGGCCAGGGCGCGGGAACGCATCGCGCGGCCGGGTCACCCGGGCTCTCCTGATCGGGCTCCGCCAACCGGCTCAGGACAGGCGTCAGCCACTGGGCTCTCGGCCATCGGCCGGTCGGCGGTGTCCGACCGTGTCCGGGGAGCGGGCGCCCGTGCCCGGTGGCACGCTGCCTGTGTACGAGACCCGTCCGTGACGTCCCGCGACCCAAGGAACCACCGTGATCACGACTGACTTCGTTCCCGGCTCTCCGTGCTGGCTCGACCTCGGCGCACCCGATGTCGCGGCGGCGACCGCCTTCTACAGCACCGTGCTCGGCTGGGAGTTCCAGAGCATGGGCCCCGAGGCCGAGGAGTACGGCTTCTTCAAGCTGGACGGCAAGGCCGTCGCAGGCCTCGGCCCGCTCACGGAGGAGGGAGCCCGTTCGGCGTGGATGATCTACTTCCATACGCCGGACGCCACCGCGACGACCGAGGCCGTACGGCGCCTCGGCGGCACCGTGCGGGTCGAGCCGATGGACGCGGACGGCGAGGGCCGAATGGCGCAGTACACCGACCCGCACGGTGGACAGTTCGCCGTCTGGCAGCCGGGGAAGATGAGCGGCATGGAGGCCGCGGACCAGCCGGGAGCCCTGTGCTGGACGGAGCTGTACACGACGGACGCCGCCGCAGCCAAGCAGTTCTACGGTGGGCTGTTCGGCTGGACGACCGACGACATGCCCCTGCCGGGCGGCGGCGGAACGTACTCGATGATCACTCCTGCCGGCCAGCCGCAGGAGCGCATGCACGGCGGCATGATGCAGATGCCCGCCGACCAGCTCACCCTCACCGGCGGGCGGGCCTCCTGGCACCCGGTATTCGCCTCCTCGGATTGCGACGCCACGGTCGACCGGGTCAGGGCCAACGGCGGCTCGGTGCTGATGGGTCCCGAGGACGCGGAGGGAGTCGGGAGGCTGGCGCTCTGCACCGACGGGTCCGGCGCGGACTTCGTGGTCCTCACCCCGGCCCCGATGTAGTCCGGGCCCGCCTCCCCCGCAGGAGCGGCGTCACCGTCTGCTGTGGCAACCGCGCTGCGCAAGCGGCTCCTCAACGAAAGCACCGCCCGACGGCGGACGTCGCCGTCACCGAGCCGCAAGGGACCGACCGCCCTGGCACGGGATCCTTGCCCCACCGACTCGGCTGGTCCGACCGGCGACGCCACACGCGCTTCCGCCGAACCCGGCGTACGCGGCGACGGGCCATGGCCACGGGGACGGAATGGTGACCTTCACGTCCTGAGTCCGTAACGGCCCCTCGGGGAAGGGGAGTTCGGCGATTCCACAGGGCAGAACCGAATGGTCGACCGCACCATTTCGAGCCAGGTGAAGCACCACGGGGGCTACCATGCGCACTGCCCGCAAGAGCTGGAAGACCTACGCCCTTGGCGTCGCGGCCATCGCCGCGCTCCTCTCGTCCACGGCCTGCGAGTCCGGCGGCACGGACAACGGCAAGAGCCCCACTGCCTCCGGCACCCCGAGCGCGACCGGCACCCCCACCCCCTCCGGTACCCCGAGCACGGCCGGCACCGCCCAGCCCGGCGGCGGGGGCACGACCGGCCCCTCGCAGAGCTCTGGTGGCGGCTCGGCCAACCCTGGCGGTGGCGGTGACACCACCATCGCGGCCTGCGACGACAACGACCTCTCGATCGCCACGTCGGGGTGGCGACAGGACTCGGGCCAGCACCTCCTCATCACGGCCACCAACTTCACCGACAAGGCCTGCACCCTCTACCACTACCCGTACGTCCGCTTCGGCACCGACATCGGGGCTCCGGTCGGTCCGATGGAGTCCAAGCCGCGGGCCATCGCCACGATCGGGCCGAAAGAGAAGGCGTACGCGGGCCTGTTCGTCTTCCGAGCGGGCCAGGAGACCAGGACCGTCACGTCGATTTCCCTCGGCTACCAAGACCGCGCCCCCAACAGCAACAGGGATGTGGCGCCGCTCGACATCAGGTTGTCGGACGAGGTCGGCTCCCTCACTGTCGGACCCAACCCCCGGGTCACGTACTGGAACACCGATCTCCGCGCGGTCGAGGACTTCCTGTTCAGGTCGGGCAACAGCTAGCGCTGTGACGGTCTCGCGCCGACGCCGGTCGGGACGGTGGCCGCAGCGAGGTCGGGCAGGCAGGCGGGTGAAGTCGGCACCCACCCGGCCGCCTGCGGGTGCCGACGCCCGGCCCGGGCCGGAGGATGAGCCGAAACAGCCCCCTGACCTCAGGAGTTCTCCGCCATGCTCGAACGCCGGCAGCTCAAGGACCGCGCCCAGATCACCTTCGTCCTGCCCGCCGACACGCCGCCCGGCCCGGTCAGCGTCGTCGGCGACTTCAACAACTGGCAGCCGGGCACCCACACCCTTGAGCCCCGCGGCGACGGCATGCGCGCCGCCACAGTCGCCCTGCCCGACAAGAGCGTCCACTCGTTCCGGTATCTGGCCGCAGGCGACTACTGGTTCGACGAGGACCACGCCGACGGCCACGACGGAACCAACAGCCGACTGCACACCTGACCGACATTCCGGGTGCGCCCGGGCGACGTCGGTTACGCGGTTGCCGACCCTCACCCCCTCCGCGCCGCGTCTGATGTGTGGCTCTTCAGGACGGCGGCGCGGAAGGCCGTCATGCACGGGGTGCAGTAGCGTTCCGGTACCCCTTCGGACATAAGTGCGACAACCGTCCGGTTCGCAGGCAGAAGGTATCCGCACAGGGTTCCGGTGGAGCGGTCCTCGGCGATGACGTGCCAGAGCATCTCGGACCGGCCGGGAGTGTATTCGGCGCGCATCTCGTGCATGGGCGTGCCCTTCTGCGTGACGGCGGTCGGGGGGGCGACCGCCGTAGTCCATGAGAGTGGCACTACGCCGAAGAGGCCAACGGAGGTAGGCCAACAGAGGGAAAGGGGACGCGGCGCGTTTGGGAGACCCGAAAGGCTCGGAGCGGCTATCGGCTCAAGGGCTGCGGCTCAGTCCCGTCAGCGCCGCGAGTGAGCTGGATGCGGCTGCCGGACCGGCTTTCGCCGCACGATTCGTGAGCGGGCTGAACGGGAGCAACACCGAGTCGTCGGACGCTGATTCCACCGCTCACGAAACAATGGCGCGGCGTCCCACCGGTGGCCCGCCGCCCCATGCGGACGCCTAGTCGATGCGGCGTTCAGATCTGGGTAGAGGGCTGGTAGGGCTCTCTTCGGCGAGGTGAAGCGCCATGGGTTGCGACTTCCACATCAGCATCCGACGTTACGGTCCCACACTGCACCTGACACCGGCCGGCGAACTCGACTTCGAGGCCGAACCGGCCTTCGACCCGATACGGGAAGCCCTCGCCGACTACACCACGGTGGTGGCCTGCGACATGCGGCACGTGACATTCATGGACGTCACCGGCCTGAACTGCCTGCTCGCGCTCGGTCACCATGCCGAGACCCGGGGCACCATCCTGTTCGTCTACAACTGGCGACGGCAACCGCTGCGGCTGCTTGAACTGGTCGACGACCTCGACCGGAAGGAATCGGGCCTTCCCGCCTACAGCTGTTCCGCCGTCTGTAGCGTCCTGCGGCGCGCTCTCGGCGAACGAGCTGAAACAGACCGCGCCCTCGGCGTCGGAACTGTCCGCGAGGGCCAGGCCGTGAGTCACCGCGGGCACGCCGCCAGCCGCAGCCGTCGGCCGGGCAGATTCCCTACGATCCGGGCAACCCTGATCCCACCGCACCCATCGGAAACCTCGTCTTCGTTGACCGCGCCAGGTGCCGCTCTGCTGCCGGCAGCGCGTCGGCCGCGATGGCCCGCCCCATGAGGACGCACAGGTCTCGACGCGGCGTGGGCCAGTAGGAGCCCACTGAGCCGGGTAGGCGCTGGCGAAGGGATCATCATCATCGCTGGTCGGGAGAGGGGTCGGCCTCATGGTCATTCCGGTCCACGACGCGAACCCGGCGCAGCGCACGCCGTTGGTGGTGTACGCGCTGGTGGCCGTGAACCTCGTCGTCTTCCTGCGTACGCCCGGCCTGGCCGGGTCGGTGGCGGGCCAGGGCTCGCTCGCTCAGTTCTGCGACCTTCAGGCGTTCCTGGAACGGTGGGCGGCGGTACCTCAGGAGCTGATCCACCAGCGCATCCCCCGCTTGGTGCCCACGGGAGACGTGGGCTTCGGCCCGGCCGGTCCCGGCTGCGTCATCGGGCCGCCCGGGTACGAGAAGAGCCCGCCCCTGTCGGTGCTGACCGCGACGTTCCTGCACGGGAGCTGGCTGCACCTGCTCGGCAACCTGCTGTTCCTGTGGATCTTCGGCAACAACATCGAGGACCGCATGGGGCACCTGCGGTTCGCGCTCTTCTACCTCGTGTGCGGGTACGCCGCCTCATACGGTTTCGCGCTGGCCAACGCCTCGTCGGCGACCCCGCTGATCGGCGCCTCCGGTGCGATCGCCGGGGTACTGGGCGCCTACCTCGTGCTGTATCCGCTGGCCAGGATCTGGGTATTGGTCCCCTTCCTGATCTTCCTGCCGCTGAGGCTGCCGGCCTGGGTGGTGCTGGGGATGTGGTTCGCCCTCCAGGCCGTGTACTCCTACGGCGGCGTGGTCTCCGCCGCCGGCACGGTGGCCTACCTCGCGCACGTCGCGGGCTTCGTCACGGGCATGCTCCTCGCCCTGCCCCTGCGGCCGGGCACCACACCGCCTCCCGAGCCACCGGGCCCACAGTGGAGCAGACGTACGGGGACCCAGTGGCCCTGACGAGGCGGTGCTGTGGATGCTGGGCCGGCGGCTGTTCCGTCTGGGGTTCGGCGCCGGGCTGATCAAGGTGCCGGGCGGCTCAGCTGGTTCTCCCACCGGGCTCGCTGCCTTCCGCGCCGGCGTCCCCTGAGGCGCCGGTCCTGGGCGATGCCTTCTGTAGCCGGTCGATCATCCTGGAGGCCTCGGCCTTGGTGAGGTTCGGCGGGATCTCCTCGCTCGTTTCCCTCGCCAGGGTATGCAGGTAGCTCAGTTGTGGCCCGGTCGCCGGCTCGTCTCCGGTCACCCATTCCTCTACGTCCTTGGCCGGGTTCTGCTCGCTCATACTGTCCGGCTACCCACTATTCGCCGCAGATCCCACAGGTAGGGCGAGCGGCGGCCGCCGGGAGATCGTGCCGCCACGAAGCCCACCCCGACGCGCCAGGACCGCACACATCGACGAGAGTCAAAAAAATCGGACGGCGATGTCGAGAACCCGTGACCGGCTCCGTCCCCGCAGTGAACGCGACCACAATGGGTCGCATCAGCACCGAGGAGAAACACGATGGCCAAGTACTTGCTGCTCAAGCACTACCGCGGTGCCCCGGCTGCGGTCAACGACGTTCCCATGGACCGGTGGACGCCGGAGGAGATCTCGGCGCACGTGCAGTACATGCGGGACTTCGCGGCCCGCCTCGAGGGGACCGGCGAGTTCGTCGACGGCCAGGCGCTCGCCCCCGAGGGGACGTGGGTCCGGTACGACGGCGAGGGTCGCCCGCCGGTCACCGACGGCCCGTTCGCCGAGACCAAGGACCTCATCGCCGGCTGGATGGTGATCGACGTCGACAGCTACGAGCGCGCCGTCGAGCTGGCCGGGGAACTGTCGGCCGCCCCCGGAGCGGGCGGGAAGCCGATCCACGAGTGGCTCGAGCTGCGCCCGTTCTACGGTGTGTCGCCCACCATCACGGAGTGACCTCACCGATGAACGAGGCCCTGCTCCGAAGCCTCACCCCGAGCGTGCTCGGCATCCTCGTCCGCCGCGGAGCCGATTTCGCGGCGGCCGAGGACGCCGTGCAGGACGCGCTGGTCGAGGCGGTCCGCGTCTGGCCGGCCGACCCCCCGCGGGACCCGAAGGGCTGGCTGGTCACCGTGGCCTGGCGCCGGTTCCTCGACGCGACCCGGGCGGACGCCGCCCGCCGCCGGCGTGAGGACCGCGTCGACGAGGAGCCCGCGCCCGGGCCCCCGCCCGCGGTGGACGACACGCTCCAGCTCTACTTCCTGTGCGCCCACCCGTCGCTGACGCCGTCGTCCGCGGTTGCCCTCACGCTGCGTGCCGTCGGCGGGCTGACCACCCGCCAGATCGCCCGGGCCTACCTGGTGCCCGAGGCGACCATGGCGCAGCGCATCAGCCGGGCCAAGCGCACCGTCTCCGGCGTGCGGTTCGACCAGCCCGGCGACGTCGCCACCGTGCTGCGCGTCCTCTACCTGGTCTTCAACGAGGGCTACTCCGGCGACGTCGACCTGGCCGCCGAGGCCATCCGGCTCACCCGGCAGCTCGCGGCCGTGATCGACGCTCGCCACATCTTCTACGGCGAGGTGGCGGGGCTGCTCGCCCTCATGCTGCTCCACCACGCCCGGTGCGCCGCCCGGACCGCGCCCGACGGCAGCCTGGTGCCGCTCGCCGAGCAGGACCGCGGCCGGTGGGACACCGGGTCGATCGCCGAGGGCGTCGAGATCCTTCAGGCGGCCCTCGCCCGCGACCGGCTGGGCGAGTTCCAGGCCCAGGCCGCCATCGCGGCACTCCACGCTGACGCGCCCACCGCCGAGGAGACCGACTGGGTGCAGATCGTCGAGTGGTACGACGAACTCGCACGCCTGACCGACAGCCCGGTCGTCCGGCTCAACCGCGCGGTGGCCGTCGGCGAGGCCGACGGACCGCGAGCCGGCCTGGCGGCGCTGGCGGCACTGGACCACTCACTGCCCCGCCACACCGCGGTGGCCGCGTACCTCCACGAGCGCGACGGCGACCCGGCGACGGCGGCACGGCTGTACGCCGAGGCAGCCCAAAAGGCACCCAACCTCGCCGAACGCGACCACCTCACGCGCCAGGCCGCCCGGCTCAACGCCCGCCGGTGTCGCTGACGGGGTCGCGTTCGGATGTCCTGCGCCACTTGCCGCGTCCCCGTGGTCAGAGCGTGGTTTCTCTGCTTCTTCGGACTCGCGCAATGGGTGCCATTGAGGCGACCTGAATTCTGGCGACGGCCACCCGGGGCGAGCAGCTATTGCAGGGCTATATGTGGTAAAGCAGCCATGCCATGAGCCGGTCGAGCGGATCTCCGTACGGCTGCGAGGTGGTCGGGTAGAAAACCGTACGGGAGCCCGCCCGGGGCCACGGATACGGCTGTTTCGCAGTGTCCGCGGTGCACGACCGCACACGTACGGGTATCCGTACCGGATGGCCGGCGGGCTGCTGCCTTGGACGGCGGCGTTCGGCGTCGTAGAGGGACCGCCGCAGTGGATCGTGAAGGGTCCGGTAGGCATCGATGACTTCGGCGAGTTCCGCATCGGCGGCTGGTCCGCTCGGGCGGGTGTCGGGGTGCAGGGCGCGGATCAGCGCGCGGTAGGCGCTGGTGATCTGTTCTGGGGACGCCTCCGCCCGGACCCCGAGGACGGCGTAATGGTCGCGCGACGGCCGTGAGCCGTCCATTGCCCTCACCTCCGGATAACCGGAATGAGCCCTCTCTGCCACCAGTCATAAAACCCGCCCGCGGTGTTGTCAAGGTAACCGCTGACGGGTATATCGATGAGTAGGACCACGCGCAGCCGAAAGGGGGCGAGAGGACATGATCACCGCACTGGCATTGGAACGGGTGGAATTCACGTGCGGCCGCTGCTGGCACGACTGGAGTATCGACTATGACGTCCAGCAGTACAGCGACGACGGAGGCGGGACTTGGGAGTACTTCTCCTGCGACGGCATCGCCGTGCCCTCGCCGTACACCCCCGCCGGTGCCTCACCGTGCCCCGTGTGCGGTCGGCACTGGGTTGGTCGCCTCTTGGCCCGCAGGCTCATCCCCGCGGCACCCGGAGCGGCCGACACGCCGCGCGAGAAGATCACCGACGCGGCCCGTCACCGGCCCGAGCGACGGGGCGCGCCCCTGCTCGGCTCCGCGGCACACGCCCAGCCGGAGCAGCTGGGACCACCCGCCGAGCTCCGCGGACGAGCCTCTGCGACTGTGAGCTGATCACATCCGCGTGCCTGGCCCAGCCGGTAGCCGCCGGGCCGGGCACTGGACTGTTCAGCCGTTCAGCCGTTCATCCGTCAGGCGTTGATCTCCTTGTGCGAGCCGCTCCCGGCCCTGATCTCGATCTTCCGTGGCTGGGCCTGCTCGGCGACCGGGATGGTCAGCCGCAGCACACCAGCGTCGTAGGAGGCCTCGACGCGGTCGGTCTCGAGGGTCTCGCCGAGGAAGAGCTGACGGCTGAAAGTGCCGGCGGGGCGCTCCGCGATCAGCACCTCTCTGTCGTCTCCGGAGGCCGTGGTCCGCCGCTCCGCCTTGATGTTGAGGACGTTCTGCTCAACATCGAGATCGATGGACTCGGGGTCGACACCGGGCAGGTCAAGCTCGACGACAAAGGCGTCACCTTCACGGAAGGCGTCCATGGGCATGGCCGCCGACCGTGCCGCGGTTCCCAGGACCTGCTGGGTCAGCCGGTCGAGTTCACGGAAGGGGTCCGTTCGCATGAGCATCGTCTTTCACTCCTTTCCCACGGGTCACGAATGCACGTGGCGACACCACCTATATAACTCTCCTCAACAAAGTTGACAAGACCCCGCTCAATGATGGGTTGTCCGTCGCTCTCCAGCGCCCATGCGGTCCGTGGCCGGCCGCGTCGGACCACCCATGTCGCCATGTGGCGGCCTCCTGCCATGCCTGTGGGATGGTGGAGAGCGAGGACGGCGTGCTCGTCGGCGTCGTCACACCGGCCGGCGGAGCGGAGGAGATACCGCCATGAACGCGTCCGTTCACCTGATCCCCGTGGCGGGTGGCCGGCTACTGATCCCTGCCGACCAGGTCACATCCCTGCTGCGCCGCCTTGCGGCCGGGTGGCTGCAATCGATGTACGAGGGCGAGGCGGAACTCGACCCCGGCACGACACTCAGTCTGGCCCGTGTGCTGGTGGAGCTCTCCGACCAGATCGACGTCGAGTGCATCGCCTTCCTACCGCTTCGCAGCGAGGACGACGAGTGACATCGCGGCTGCGCTCCACGTCGTAGTGGGCGGCGGCGAGCGCGGTCGGGTGGGACGGGAATCGCCAGGCAGTCAAGAGGCGGGCATCTTCAGGACCGCCGCTCCATGGACCCGCCCCGCTGCGAGGTCGTCCAGGGCTGTGTCGGCGTGGGAGAAGTCGTAGGCGGTCACGGTCGCTCGGAGCCGGTGCTCGGCTGCGGCGGCGAGGAACTCGCGTCCGTCCTGGCGGGTGTTGGCGGTGACGCCGCGGACGGTCCGCTCCCGGAAGAGGTGCCGCTCGTAGTTCAGCGAGGGGATGTCGGAGAGGTGGATCCCCGCGATGCTCAGCGTCCCCCCGCCGACCAGTGCCTCCAGGGCTACGGGGACGAGGTCGCCGGCCGGAGCGAAGAGGATCGCCGCGTCCAACGGCTCGGGGGGCCGCGCCCGGGCGTCGCCCGCCGATGCGGCGCCGAGCTCCAGGGCGAGCGCCTGGGCGGCCTCGGAGCGGGTGAACACGTGGACCACCGCGCCCTGAGCGATGGCGAGCTGCGCGGTGAGGTGGGCGGACGCCCCGAATCCGTAGATGCCGAGCCGCCCGCCCCCGGGCAGGTCGGCGCGGCGCAGGGCCCGGTGGCCGATGATCCCGGCGCACAGCAGCGGGGCCAGCTCCTCGGCGGGGTGATCGGCCGGGAGCTCGTAGGCGTAGGGCGCCGGCACGGTCGCGTACTGGGCGTAGCCGCCGTGCGCGTCCCAGCCGGTGTAGACGGACGCGGGGCACAGATTCTCCTGGCCCCGTACGCAGTACCGGCACGTGCCGCATGTCCCGCGCAGCCAGGGAATGCCGACCCGGGTGCCGACCCCGGGTGCGGTGACCCGGCTGCCGATCGCGACGACCTCGCCGACGCCCTCATGGCCGGGTACGACCCGCTCGAGGTGGGGCGGCAGGTCGCCGTCGCGTACGTGGAGATCCGTACGGCACACCCCGCACGCGTGCACTTCCACCAGCAGTTCCTCCGCCTCGGGGACCGGGACGGGCAGCTCGACGCATTCCACCGTCCCGGGGTGGGCGGCCGGGGCCACCCAGGCCCGCATCGTCGCCATCGCCACCTCCGTCGTCGCATACCGGTTCGGGCGACGCGCCACGCCCGTCGGCCTCTGCCAGCGCTGAATCGAACGGTTTTCCTACGCCCTCACATGCCGTCGGCTCAGCCGGTGCCGCCGGCGCCGCATGGCTGACCTCCCCGGGTCTCGCCGGTCGGCCTGGGCGAGCGGTTCGCGCCTGCGGGTGGTCAGTGGTTCGCCTGTTGGCGTTCCAGGATGGCCGTCACCTCCCGGTCTGGGACCTGGGCGAAGTCCTCGTACCAGACGCCCACCGCGTGCAGGTACTGGTGGGGCTGGAGGCAGACGACCTGGTCGGCTTCCCGGCGCAGCTCCTCCGCGGCCCGCGTGCTGCAGACCGGAACCGCGAGGATGACCTGGGCGGGGTGCTCGGCCCGGATGCGGCGCAGCGCCGCGTGGGCGGTGACGCCGGTGGCGAGCCCGTCGTCGACCAGGATCACGGTGCGGTCGCGCAACATCAATGCGGGCCGGTCCTTGCGGTAGAGGCGCTCGCGGCGGTGCAGCTCGGTCCGCTCACGGGCGACGTCCTCTTTCAGTTCGTCGGGGGTGACGTGGAGGAGTCTGAGGGCACGGAGGTCGAACAGCGGCGGATCGTCGCCTGCGATCGCGCCGATGCCGTACTCGGGCTGGCCGGGTGCGCCGATCTTGCGCGCGACCAGCACGTCCAGGGGCGCGCCGAGGACGGAGGCGACCTCGGCGCCGACCGGGACGCCGCCTCGGGGAAGGGCCAGCACGATCGGATCGGCCCACCCCTGGGCGTCCGCGAGCTCCGCCAGGCGGGAGGCCAGTCGCCTGCCCGCGTCTTCTCGGTCCTTGAAGGCCATGGCGCATCACTCCTTCCTGATGCGGCCCGTGTCACATGCCGGTGGGCTCTGGGGGTCGCGGGCGTACGGCTCGAAGCACAGGTAGGCCTGCCGGGCGTGGTCGGCCTGGTCGGGGGCGTGCTCGGTGAGGTAGTCGCGTACCGCGTGCAGTGATTCCCACAGCGAGTGGACGTCCAGGCCGAAGAAGCCCACCCGGCGGTGCGCGGGCAGCGCGTCGTTGTGGCGGCGCAGCCAACGGCCGCGCCGGCGGTAGTACTCGGCGGTGCCGTGCGACGCCTCGCCCAGCAGCACGAAGCGGGCGTCGCCGATCCGCTCCAGCAGCGGATCAAAGGACCGGCCTGTGTCCAGCGGCAGAGCATCCGCCCTGATCCCAGCATGCCGGTCAAGCGTGGCACTGCTCATCGCTCCTCCCGCGACGCATCGCTGCCCCCGACGATCATCAGCACTGGTGCCTGGAACTGGAACAGGCCCACGGGGATCCGTCCACGGAGACACTGGTCTCTTCCGGCATCATGCCGTCTCCTCCGGGCTCGTCCCCCGGTCAGGCGGGTTCGACGGCGGGCGGACGATGACCACCGGGCAGGATGCGTGCAGGGCGCACTGCTGGCTGACGGAGCCCAGCAGGAGGCGGGCGAAGCCTCCCCAGCCCCTGCTTCCCACCACCAGCAGCTCCGCGTCGGCCGATGACTCCGTCAGCACCTCGACCGGGTTGCCTCGCACCAGGTGCTCCTGAATCGGCACGTCACCGGCCTGGACGAGCACGGTCTTGACCTCGTCGGACAGAGCCTGCTTGGCCCGTCCCTCATCAAAGTCCGCGTCCACCACCGGAGCGGACCAGCCCACCGCCCCAGGGATGTCGTAAGCCGCGACCGCGTCCACCTTCCCCCCGATGAGACGGGCGTGGCGTATGGCCCACCGCAACGCCTCATAGGAAGCCGGGGAGCCGTCGACGCCGACCACGACACGGGGTATCTGGTCACGGGAGGTGTCCATCGCCGGCCCTCTCCCTCTCGGTCCACCGCGCAGTGACGTAGGCGACAGCTCCGGGCCGGATGGCCCGGCAACCGGGGTGCCGTCCACCGCTTCAAGAACCGCCTGCCCCAGCAGCTCTCACCCAAACAGCGAGGGGATGTGGGCGGGCCCTTCTGCTGACCCGGATCCGCGTGATCAGGACGCACGGCACCTCCGGCGGCTGGACGTCCGGCCTCGGTGCTGTCAAGCCCCGAGATTCAGTGTCGTGACGCGGCGCCTCTCGCCGGGGCTTCATGGATGGACAAGCTCACACCGGGCAACGGACGGAGGCTTCATCCGGATCCCGCCGGTGGACACGTACACAGCACCCCTGCCGTTCGACCCGCGCATCCCCACCGACCGACCGCGCCCCCGGTCCCCCATCGTGAAGGAGAACGCCATGACCAGCATCCACCGCCTCGCCCTCCTCAAGGCCGCCATTGGCGTGGGAGCCATACGGGTGGCCCCCAGCGCACTCGGTGCCTCCACGACGACGCCCACCTCCACCGGCACGATCATCCCCATGCGACCCGCCTCCCCGGACGGCCGGGGCGGCTTCGGCGGCAGCGGGCGCCGGCGCTCTGAGCAGACACCGCCCGCCTGGCGCGGGGTCGACGTCACCTGATGCGGCACCGAGGCCGGGAAGGCCCGAGGTCGCCTCCGGGAGCACCCGGGGGACCGGGCAGAACGCGCCGAGGCGGTGCCGGAGCGGCCCGGGCGGGTTCCGGGCGCGCATGATCGCCCGACGTCGAGCCACCATTCGTCGTGCTCACGCAACCGCTCCGGCCTCCTTACACCGGCGGGAAGCGCGCGCGATCACATCATCGACGAGGCGCTACGACCGCCGGGCGATGTGCATATGTTCGCGGATTTGTTACCGAACCGATACGGCTCACCCCGTCTCCGGAAGTGGATTTTTGGCGGCATCGGAGAAAACTGGTCGGCCGTTAGGCGCCAGGAATCACGACATTGAAAGCAGGATCTTCATACGTGTCCGATCGACCGCTGTCGCATCCGAACGCGGAGGTACCACGATGTCCGTCTCCAGGACCGAATCCGAATCCCGTAAGGCCCGACGGGCTCACCGACTTGTTCGCCGCTCTACCGAATTCGGCCCCCCTCGCGTCATGCTGCTGCTCTGCCTCTTGACCACCAGCACGCTGGCCGGCCCCATGTCATCCGCCAACGCGGCAACGTCGTACGGCGTCAGGGCGGTGGCCGTGGCCGCCTCCAAGGAAGGCGCACCGTATGCCCGCGGTGCAACAGGACCAAAACGGTTCGACTGCTCAGGCCTGACGCTCTATTCATTCCGAAGAGCCGGCAGAAAGCTGCCGCGTACCGCCGAGCAGCAGTACAAGCACACGTCTCGCATTCCCCGGAACAAACGCGCATTGGGTGACCTGGTGTTCTTTCCCAGGGGATCGACTGTGGAACACGTAGGCATCTACGCCGGCCGCGACAAGATCTGGCACGCACCCCGCCCGGGCGCCAGAGTACGGCTGGAACGAATCTGGAGTAGGAACGTCCACTACGGGCGCGCCGGTTGACCTCACGGAAATCGCCGCCGGGGTGTACGCCGGGGCCGTCGCACCCCCCTCAGGTGCGACGGCCCCGGCGCCTTCACGGACGGCTCCACCTACTGCGCGGACACCTTCAGCAGCTTGTTCGGGGTTCCGCTGCTCGGGTTGGTGATCTTCCCCGAGGTCGCTCCTGCGGTCAGGGCCTGTGCGACCTCGGCGGGCGACGCGTCCTTGTGTCCGGCCAGGTAGAGGGCCGCCGCTCCGACCACGTGCGGCGTCGCCATCGAGGTGCCGGAGATGGTCTTCGTGCCGCTGTCACTGTCGTTCCAGGCGGAGGTGATGTCGGAGCCCGGTGCGTAGAGGTCCACGACCGAGCCGAAGTTGGAGAATGAGGACTGCGAGTCGCCGGCCGTGCTGGAGGCCACCGTGACGGCCTCCGGGACCCGCGAGGGAGAGCCCTGCCCGGCGTCGGTGGACTCGTTGCCCGCCGCGACGGCGAAGGTGACACCAGCGGCTATCGACCGGCGTACCGCCTCGTCGAGCGCCTCGTCGGCGCCGCCGCCGAGGCTCATGTTGGCGACCGAGGGCCCGCTGCGATGCTGCGTCACCCAGTCGATGCCCGCCACGACCTGCTCGGTGGTGCCGGACCCGTTGTCGTCAAGCACACGGACGGCGACGACCTTGGCCTTCTTGGCCACCCCGTGGGAGGTGCCCGCGATGGTCCCGGCGACGTGCGTGCCGTGCCCGTTGCCGTCGTCGGCGCTCTGGTCGTTGTCCACTGCGTCGAAGCCGTGTACGGCCCGGCCGCCGAAGTCCTTGTGGCTGATCCGCACGCCGGTGTCGATGACATAGGCCGTGACGCCCTCGCCGCCCGCGTCGGGGTAGGTGTACTTCTTGTCCCCCACCGTCTGCGCCTGGTCGATCCGGTCGAGGCCCCACGACGGGGGGTTGTCCTGGGTGCTGTTGATGGAGAACTTCTTGTTCTGGACGACCTTGCCCACGGCCGGGTCGGCGGCAAGTCGCTTGGCGTCGGCCTCCGAAAGCCCTGTTGCGGAGAAACCGTTGACCGCGGACGTGTAGGTGCGCTTCAGCTCACCACCGTACTTCTTGGCGAGTGCCTGCTTGTCCGCGTCCTGGTCGAGCATGACGATGTAGCTGCCGCTCAGCGCTCCGGGTGCGCCGAGCCCGTAAACCGTTCCCTCGGCAGGAGGGGTCGCGCCGGCGAGGGGGGACAGCAGCACGCAAACGCCGGTTGCAGTGGCGACTCCCGTGGCCACCGCAAAGACCCGGAGGCCGCGCGAACGTGTGCGTGCGTGCTTGCGAGTTGACATGAAGTGAGCACTCCTCGTGTTGACGTGTGGGGCGTCAAAGCGTGTCGCCTGACCCGTCCGGAGCCGGAAGATCTCCCGGGGTCAGCTCGAAACCCTGACCGATTAACGGAGTTGATTCAAGGCCGCCCCGGCGGTCAGCGTTATTCAACAAGGTTTCTTAAAGAGACCTCCTCGTCAGCTCCGCAGGATGACCACACTCTTCGAACCACCCACACATACACGTAACTTGCCGATGCATTCGCGAACACACCGCTGAAACAGAGCGCGTTCGTCGCGCAGCAGCCGACCCCGACCCCGGCCCCGGCCCGCACTACCGGACGCCGGTGTGACACGGGGTCGGTGGGCGCATCCACCTGTGGCTGGGACAGCAGCCGGCCCGTGTCGAGATGCGGGTCGCGTTCGCGCCGAGGCGGCGGGGCGCGCCCGGTGCTTCACAGGTAGCCGGCCTTAAGTTCGGACGGGTCCGGTCAGGCGGACCTCCTTGCTCTCTCAGCCGGCGTGGAGGATCCGAAAGCGATCGGGTTCCGCCGGATCCCGATCAACGACTTGGACTGGCGTCCAAGCCCATTGCCACACGCTGATGCCTGGCGTGCGGGAGAACCGGATCTCCCCGCGGGTGCCTTCGACCGCGACGCGCGGCCAGGATTCGGCAGTGCGCGCCCGGTCCGCGTCCGCGCCGTGAGAACGCAGCACATCGGCGAGGACGGTGACCGTGTCGTAGCCCTCGAAGGCGACGAAGGAGGGCGCTTCGGCCAGCCGCTCGCGGAGGGCCGTCTCGACTCGTGCACCGAGTGCGCCGAGGCGCTCGGGCAGGTAGCGCAGGAACGGGATCGCGGCGCCGTCGTCGCCCAGCAACGTCGCCCATTCGGCGAACTCCGGTTGCCCGGCCGGAGCACCGATCATGATCTCGGCGAGGCGCTGGTCGCGGCGGACAGACTTGACGATCGGCACGGCCGGCTCCGGGTGGCCGACCAGAAGAAGGAGGGCTGTCGCTCGATTGTCGACGAGTTCGTCGCACACCGCCGTGGGAGCGAGCGCGCGCACGTCGAGTTCGATGACGGTGCCGCCACGTGGGGCGAGGTAGTCCCGCAGAATGCGGGTCCCAGATGCCCAGTAGACACTCGGCTCGACTGCTACGGCAATGCGACTGTGGCCGGCGCCCAGGAGGAAGTCCGCGTAGACCTGCCAGCCGTGGGACTGCGCCGGGGCGAGGCGCGCGACCCATTCCGTCGGCTGGTCGGTGAGCGCGTCGAGAACCGCTGACGAGCACAGGAACGGCAGGCCGAGGGCGTCGGCCCTGGCGGCAGCGGCGCGAGCGACGACGCTGTGATACTCCCCCGCCAAAGCAGCCACGCCCAGGCGAGCCAATTCGTCTACGGCCGCCGCAGCCCTCTGTGGATCAGCCGCGGTGTCTCGGACCACCAGCTCGAGTGGTCTTCCGACGATCCCGCCGGCGTCGTTGACGTCGCGAACGGCCAGCTCGATTCCAGCGAGCAAGTGTCGGCCGGCCTCGACCCAGCCGGGCCGGGTCAGCGGAACGAGAGCGCCGATCCGGACGGCTGATCCGTCAGTCCGCTCTGCTCCAAGGGGCGATGGTGGCGTATTCATGGTCGGCGTCTCCCGAGTGGCGATGTCGGTCGCGGTTTGCCCGGATCGCAGAGTGAGCGTCAGGGGCGCCGAGAGTAACCGAGCCGAGTACGGCCGGCTTCGGCGCCCCGTCCCGTGGCCGTCAGCCAGCCCTCGCGCCGCCGATCGAGCCCGACCTCACAGGCCGAACTTGGTGGCTACCTCGCCCTCTTCGTCGTACCCGACCTCGATTCCGATCGCTTCTCGAGACGCGGAGGTCAACCTCTTGACCTCCGTAGCCCCAGCCACTAATTTGCGGTAGACGCCGACCACTAACTCCCGAAAGGAGGCGACCAGCGGATGTACATCAGCTCTGATCTTGGTCGCCTCGCCCAGTGCACTGTCTGGGTTCCGGGTCGGATCGCGCACGGCTGCTGAGCACGCCGTTTCTCACGTGCCCGTCCGCGGCACATTCCGGGTTTCCCGTGACCATTTCCCGGCACCTCGCTGTTGCGTGCCGTTTTGCGCCCGCTCTTCTCACGTGGCGCGTCTGAACACAGAAAGCTGCCTGAAATTGGCGAACATGATGAATCGACCGATCGCGCACCGAAACGAAGGCCCGTCATGGTAGCGGCGCGGATCACGGTCAACAGGAAAGAAACACCGATTTCACCGGCTGCGCCCCACACCACAGTGCTGGATTTTCTGCGCGCGCGTGGCCTCACCGGCACCAAGGAGGGCTGCGCCGAAGGTGAATGCGGCGCCTGTTCGGTCCTGGTGGCCCGTCCCGGGGTGAACAAGCCCACCGACTGGGTGGCGGTAAACGCCTGTCTGGTCCCGGTCGCGGCGCTCGACGGTCAGGAGATCATTACCTCCGAAGGTCTCGCCACCACCGGTGAACCCGGCAGGCCACCCACCCTGCATCCGGTGCAGGAGGAGATGGCGGTCCGCGGCGGCTCCCAATGCGGTTACTGCACGCCGGGATTCATCTGCAGCATGGCCGCCGAGTACTACCGACCCGGCCGCTGCCCGCACGCGGACTCGGCCGACGGCGCGGGCTCGACCGACGGCGCGGACTCGACCGAAAGCACCGACGCCCTGCACGGTCCGAACGGGTTCGATCTGCACGCGCTGAGCGGAAACCTGTGCCGCTGCACCGGTTACCGCCCGATTCGCGATGCCGCGTTCGCCGTCGGTACGCCCACCGATGAGGACCCGCTCGCGCAGCGTCGCGAGCAGTCCCCGCCCGCACCGGTCGCGACCGAATACACCCAGGACGGCAGTGCGTTCCTGCGGAAGAGCACCCTGGCCGAAACGCTGCGGTTGCTGCGCGAGCGGCCCGACGCGGTGGTGGTCGCCGGCTCCACCGACTGGGGTGTGGAGGTGAACATCCGTTCCCGCCGCGCCGGTTGCGTGGTCGCCGTCGACCGGCTGCCCGAATTGCGGGAGCTGCGCGTCGAATCCGACTCCATCGAGATCGGGGCGGCGCTGACGCTCACCGAGATCGAGCGTCGTCTCGACGGCGAAGTCCCGCTACTGGCCGAGCTGTTCCCGCAGTTCGCATCCCGGCTCATCCGCAATGGTGCGACCCTCGGCGGCAACCTGGGTACCGGCTCCCCCATCGGCGACAGCCCACCGGTGCTGCTCGCGCTGGAGGCATCGGTGGTGCTCGCCGACGCCGACGGTGAGCGCGAGGTCCCGCTGGCGGACTACTTCACCGGCTACCGGCAGAGCGTGCGCCGTCCCGGCGAGCTGATCCGCTCGGTGCGCGTCCCGCTGCCGCTGTCGCCGGTCGCGGCCTTCCACAAGATCGCCAAGCGGCGCTTCGACGACATCTCCAGCGTGGCGGTCGCCTTCGCGCTCGACATCGAGGACGGGATCGTCCGCAAGGCACGCATCGGCCTGGGCGGCGTGGCCGCCACCCCGATTCGCGCCTTCGCCACAGAGGCGGCCCTGGAGGGCAAGCCGTGGGCGGCGGAGACCATCGAGGCCGCGGCCCCGCTGCTGCGGGCCGAGGGCACTCCGATGAACGATCACCGCGCCAGCGCCGACTACCGCTCCGCGATGCTCGGCCAGAGCCTGCTGAAGCTGTACGCGCAACCCGCGACAAACACTGAGGCGGTTTCCTCATGAGCCATTTGTCCGAGCGCCCCGAAAAGCCGGTCGTCGGCGTCTCGATGCCGCACGAGAGTGCCGTCCAGCACGTCACCGGCACAGCGCTCTACACCGACGACCTGGTCCATCGCACCAAGGACGTGCTGCACGCGTACCCGGTCCAGGTCATGAAGGCCCACGGCAGGATCACCGCGCTGCGTACCGAGCCCGCGCTCGCCGTGCCCGGCGTGGTCCGCGTGCTGACCGGTGCGGACGTGCCCGGCGTCAACGATGCCGGTATGAAGCATGACGAACCGCTGTTCCCCGACGAGGTCATGTTTTACGGCCACGCGGTCGCCTGGGTGCTCGGTGAGACCCTGGAGGCGGCCCGGCTCGGTGCGGCGGCCGTCGAAGTGGAGCTCGACGAGCAGCCCTCCCTGGTCACGCTGCAGGACGCGATCGCGGCCAACAGTTTTCACGGCGCTCGGCCCGTGATGCTGACCGGCGACGTCGACGCCGGCTTCGCCGACTCCGCCCACGTGTTCACCGGCGAGTTCCAGTTCTCCGACCAGGAGCACTTCTACCTCGAGACGCACGCGGCGCTGGCCCACATCGACGAGGCCGAGCAGGTGTTCGTCCAGAGCAGCACCCAGCATCCTTCGGAGACCCAGGAAATCGTCGCGCACGTGCTCGGTCTGCACAGCCACGAGGTGACCGTGCAGTGTCTGCGGATGGGTGGCGGCTTCGGCGGCAAGGAGATGCAGCCGCACGGGTTCGCGGCCGTCGCCGCGCTCGGCGCCAAGCTGACCGGCCGGCCGGTTCGGCTGCGGCTCAACCGCACTCAGGATCTGACCATGTCCGGTAAGCGGCACGGGTTCCACGCCGAGTGGAAGATCGGCTTCGACGCCGACGGCCGCATCCAGGCCCTGGACGCCACCTTGACCGCGGACGGCGGCTGGAGCCTGGATCTGTCCGAGCCGGTGGTGGCCCGCGCGCTGTGCCACATCGACAACACCTACTGGATTCCCCACGCGCGCATCGCCGGTCGCATCGCCAAGACCAACAAGGTCTCCAACACCGCCTTCCGCGGCTTCGGCGGACCGCAGGGCATGCTGGTGATCGAGGACATCATGGGCCGGTGCGCACCGCTCCTCGGCCTGGATCCGATGGAGTTGCGGGAGCGCAACTTCTACCGGCAGGGTCAGTCGACGCCGTACGGACAGCCGGTCGTTCAGCCCGAACGGATCTCCGCCGTCTGGGAGCAGGTCAAGGACAACGCCGGCATCGCCGAGCGCCGGCGCGAGATCGCCGCCTTCAATGCCGCACACTCGAACACCAAGCGGTCACTCGCGGTCACCGGCCTCAAGTTCGGCATCTCGTTCAACCTCACCGCCTTCAACCAGGGCGGCGCTCTGGTGCTGATCTACAAGGACGGCTCCGTCCTGATCAACCACGGCGGCACCGAGATGGGCCAGGGTCTGCACACCAAGATGCTGCAGGTGGCCGCGACCACGCTGGGCATCCCGCTGCACAAGGTGCGGCTGGCCCCGACGCGAACCGACAAGGTGCCCAACACCTCTGCCACCGCCGCCAGTGCCGGGACGGATCTCAACGGTGGGGCGGTGAAGAACGCCTGTGAGCAGTTGCGCGAGCGGCTGCTGCGGGTGGCCGCCACCCAGCTGGGTTCGAACGCCTCGGACGTGCGCATCGTCGAGGGCGTCGCGCGCACCCTGGGCAGCGACAAGGAACTGGCCTGGGACGACCTGGTACGCACCGCGTACTTCCAGCGGGTTCAGTTGTCGGCGGCCGGTTTCTACCGGACCGAGGGCCTGCACTGGGACGCGAAGACGTTCAGGGGGTCGCCGTTCAAGTACTTCGCCCATGGCGCCGCCGCGGCCGAGGTGGAGGTGGACGGCTTCACCGGCGCGTACCGCATACGGCGGGTGGACATCGTGCACGATGTCGGCGACAGCCTGTCCCCGATGATCGACATCGGTCAGGTCGAGGGTGGTTTCGTACAGGGCGCGGGCTGGCTGACGCTCGAGGACATGCGCTGGGACGACGGTGACGGGCCGAACCGCGGCCGGCTGCTGACGCAGGCCGCGAGCACCTACAAGCTGCCGAGCTTTTCGGAGATGCCCGAGGAGTTCAACGTCACGCTTCTGGAGAACGCCACCGAAGAGGGCGCGGTATACGGGTCCAAGGCGGTGGGTGAGCCCCCGCTGATGCTGGCGTTCTCGGTGCGAGAAGCGTTGCGGCAGGCCGCCGCCGCGTTCGGGCCGAGCGGGGTCAGCGTCGAGTTGGCCTCGCCCGCGACGCCGGAGGCGGTGTACTGGGCGATCCAGGCGGCTCGCCAGGGCGATGCCTCCCGGAACGGTGACGCCCGCGGCGTCCACGCCGGAACGGGGCCGGCCGACGGCAAGATCCGCACCGACGCGGAAGCGTTGAGCAGTGCCTGACATGACGTGGGTCGCCGCGGTCGCACGGTTGCGGGCACGCCGGGAGTCCGGCGTGCTGGTGACCGTCGCGACCGTGCACGGCCATGCCCCGCGCGACGCCGGTGCGAAGCTCGTGGTGGGGCGGACCGAGACGTGGGGCTCGATCGGTGGCGGCAATGTCGAGGCCGTCGCGATCGATCGGGCCCGGGAGACGATCGCCGCGTCCAAGCCGGAACCGGAGCTGATCGATTTCGCCCTGAACGACAAGGTCACCAACCAGCATGGCGTGCAGTGCTGCGGCGGCACGGTCTCGGTGCTTCTCGAACCGCTGCCGGTGGTACGGGCGGTGGCGATCTTCGGCGTCGGGCACGTCGGGCTGGAACTGGCGCGCGTCCTGGCACGTCAGGACCTCGACCTCCATCTGATCGACAGCCGCTCCGACATGCTCACCGAGGAGCGGCTCGACGTGCTGGCAGACGCGGTGGCGCAGGTCCACGTGCGTCACACGCCGCTGCTGCCCGAGGAAGTGCTGGCGGAATTGCCGCGCGGCACCCACGTCCTGATCATGACCCACGATCACGCCGAGGACGCCGCTCTGTGCGACGCCGCACTGCGCACCACCCATCTCGGCTCCATCGGGCTGATCGGGTCGGCCGCCAAGTGGGTGCGGTTCCGCAAACGCCTCGCCACCGAGGGCGGTCACGACGAGGCCACCATCGATCGGATCAAGACCCCGATCGGGCTGGCCGACATCACTGGCAAGGAACCCGCGACCATTGCCGTGAGCGTCGCCGCCGATTTGCTGCGCACCTTCGAAACCGAGGGGAACTGACACCCCCACGGATATCGAGGTTTGGACGGGGGTATGAGCTTGCCGGGGAGCAACGGTTTCGGGGGCCGTTTTTGCGCTGGATCGGGGTACCCCGGTCGGCGCCGCGCATGGTGAGGGGCGTGGGCAGCGCCTGGCTTGTCTGCTCAATGGGGCAGGGGTGCCTGCTCATGCGGCTTCACGCAGGTCCCGGGGCGATGTACCCCTGACGATGACGAGAACGGGAAGCCTCACAGGTCTTGATCTGGAGCGCTACGACCCCTTTCACCTCGTGTACGCGGATCGGGCCGGGGTGAGGGTAATGAGCTGGTCCGAGCAGCGGCTGACAACGTACGAGCTCACGTCCGGGATGCATGCGATCGCGGAGGACGGCCTGGTCGCCCCGGGTAGTCGTACCGCGGTGCCGTCGGCGAGGAGCCAGCGGTCGCCGGCCCGCGTTGAGCACGCCCGCCGACGTCTGGAGGCTGTACCGCGCCCGGAACCCGCAACCGGGGGGACGGCCGCGGCCTGGGGCGCCTGGCCGGCTGTGGCCAGTGCGGACGCCGCACCTGCCGCGAGCTCCTCCTGCCTGGTGCAGGCGGCCCAGGTGCGGCGGGGCAGGTGGTGGTCGACGACATCGGTCGCCCTGGTCGCGCTCGGCCGGGTGTCGGGGCCGCGTTTCGATTTCGATCCGGCTCCGGTCGGGGGCGGGGCCTGGTACGAGGTCGCCACGGCGTGAGTCCCGCGTCGTCCCGCGTCGTCCCGCGTCACGCGGACGCCGATGTCTGGTCAGGGAAGCAGGTTCTGGCCGCATTCAAGGCCGCTGATGCCATCGCGTCCAGCGATAGCGCGGCGAGGCCTTGGAGCGCGGTGAGCCTGTGCCGCTCGCCCGACCCCGCCGCGCCGATGGCAGAGGGTTCCTCCGGGCCAGGGCCGCCCTGTGCGGCCGTGGTCGGCTTTCCTGTGTGTATGGCCATGTCGCCGATCCTCCGAGTGGGCAAAGTGAGGACAGCGTCTGAGCCGTACGGGCTGGTTGCCCGCACTCCTGGCGAGATCCATACGCCCGACGCCCCGGTCTTCACGCACTCCTGACGGAGTACGGCAGTCGCAGCCGGGCGCCGCCCCGGAGCGGGCGGCATCTCTACGCAGGGACAAAGGCCGCACTTCGCGGCCGGAGGCGGCTTCGGGCGTATGGAGGGCGTCAAGGGTTTCGCTGCGCCCGTATGAACCCCGTCAAGACGTCGCGGCGCCTGGGTGAAGACGCGATGAGATGGCCACCGGCCACCCGGCCGATTTCCGTCTCATCACTTCATCCAGGAGCTCGCGATGGCCGACCTGGCCTTCGTCTTCGTCACGGTCGCGGTGTTCGCGCTGGTGGCGCTCATCGCCCGGGGGGTGACGAAGCTGTGACCGCCGAGAACATCGTCGGCCTCGTCGTGGCCGTCTCCCTGCTCGGTTACCTCGTCCTCGCCCTTGTGTACCCGGAGAGGTTCTGAGCACCGCATGAGCCCCGAAACCGCTGGTGTGCTCCAGCTGCTCGCGCTGATCGCCGCCCTCGCGCTCGCATACCGTCCGCTCGGCGACTACATGGCCCGCGTCTACTCCTCCGAGAAGCACTACAAGCCGGAGAAGTGGATCCACAAGGCCATCGGCGCCAACCCGACCGCCGAGATGCGCTGGCCCGCTTACCTGCGCGGTGTCCTGGCCTTCTCCGCGGTAAGTGTGCTCTTCCTCTACGCCTTGCAGCGCCTGCAGGGCAGCCTGCCCGGCTCGCTCGGCTTCGTGTCGATCGACCCGGACCAGGCCTTCAACACCGCCGCCTCCTTCGTGTCCAACACGAACTGGCAGTCGTACTACGGCGAGCAGGCCATGGGCCACGTCGTGCAGACCGGCGGCCTCGCGGTGCAGAACTTCGTCTCGGCCGCCGTCGGCATGGCCGTCGCGGTGGCCCTCGTACGGGGCTTCGCCCGCTCCCGCACCGGTGAACTCGGCAACTTCTGGGCCGACCTGGTCCGCGGCACCGTCCGCATCCTGCTGCCGATCTCGGTGATCGGCGCGGTCGTGCTGGTCGCCTGCGGGGTCATCCAGAACTTCTCCGGCATCCACGAGGTCGGCCAGTTTGTGAATGGGCACGGCCTGGGAGGGCAGCAGCAGTGGAACGGCGGCGCGGTGGCCTCACAGGAGGTCATCAAGGAGCTGGGCACCAACGGTGGCGGGTACTTCAACGCCAACTCCGCCCACCCCTTCGAGAACCCGACCCCCTTCACGAACCTCTTCGAGATCTTCCTGATCCTGCTCATCCCGTTCTCGCTGACGCGGACCTTCGGCAAGCTGGTCGGATCGGTCAAGCAGGGCTACACGATCCTCGCGACCATGGGCGCCATCTGGGTCGTCTTCGTCGTCCTCATGTGGTGGACCGAGTTCGCCGGTCACGGCCCGGCCTTCGAGGCCGCGGGCGGCGCCCTGGAGGGCAAGGAGACCCGGTTCGGCATCGGCGCCTCCTCGATCTTCGCGGTCTCCACGACCCTCACCTCCACCGGCGCGGTCGACTCCTTCCACTCCTCCTACACGGGACTGGGCGGCGGGATCACCCTGCTGGGCATGCAGCTCGGCGAGATCGCGCCCGGCGGTGTCGGCTCCGGCCTCTACGGCATGCTGATCATGGCGATCATCGCCGTCTTCCTCGCCGGCCTGATGGTGGGCCGCACCCCCGAGTACCTGGGCAAGAAGATCAGCACCCGCGAGATCAAGCTCGCGGCCTGCTACATCCTGATCACCCCGGCGCTGGTGCTGTGCTTCACGGCGGCGGCGATGGCGCTGGACACCCCGGCCAACTCGATGACCAACTCCGGCGCGCACGGCTTCTCCGAGATCCTCTACGCCTACACCTCCGGAGCGAACAACAACGGCTCGGCCTTCGCGGGCCTCAACGCCGACACCCAGTGGTTCAACTCGACCATCGGCATCGCGATGCTGCTCGGCCGCTTCCTGCCCATGGTCTTCGTCCTCGCCCTGGCCGGCTCCCTCGCCGGACAGAAGCCCGTCCCCGAGACCGCGGGCACCCTGCGCACCGACAAGCCGCTCTACGCCGGGCTGCTCGTCGGCACGATCCTCATCATCACCGGCCTCACCTACTTCCCGGCCCTCACGCTGGGTCCGCTCGCCGAAGGGCTGGCGTCATGACCTCCGACACAAGGAAGCAAGAAGAAGACGTCATGCCGACCATGACTCCGACCCGCGCACCGCACCAGGACGTGCCCACCGGCCACAAGCCGGACGGCGGCCGCGTCGGCGGAGGGCTCTTCGAGCCGAAACAGCTGCTGAAGTCCTTCCCCGACGCCGTACGCAAGCTCGACCCCCGGGTGATGGTCAAGTCCCCGGTGATGTTCGTCGTCCTCATCGGCTCGGTGGTCACGACCGTTCTGGCGGCCAAGGACCCGGGCGACTGGTTCGGCTGGGCGATCACCGCCTGGCTGTGGCTGACGACGATCTTCGCGAACCTCGCGGAGGCGGTCGCCGAGGGCCGCGGCAAGGCCCAGGCCGACACCCTGCGCAAGGCCAAGACCGACACCGTCGCCCGTCGACTGACCAAGGACGGCACGAGCGAGGAACCGGTGCCGGGTACGGAGCTCCGTATCGGCGACCTGGTGGTCTGCGAGGCCGGCGACATCATCCCCGGCGACGGAGACGTCGTCGAAGGCGTCGCCTCCGTCGACGAGTCCGCCATCACCGGCGAATCCGCCCCCGTCATCCGCGAGTCCGGCGGTGACCGCTCCGCCGTCACCGGCGGTACGAAGGTGCTCTCCGACCGGATCGTCATCAAGATCACGACGAAGCCCGGCGAGACCTTCATCGACCGCATGATCAACCTCGTCGAGGGCGCGGCCCGGCAGAAGACCCCCAACGAGATCGCACTGAACATCCTCCTCGCGTCCCTCACCATCGTCTTCCTGCTGGCCGTGGCCACCCTCCAGCCGTTCGCGATCTACGCGGGCGCCGAGCAGTCGATGATCGTACTGACCGCGCTGCTGGTCTGCCTGATCCCCACCACCATCGGCGCGCTGCTCTCCGCCATCGGCATCGCCGGCATGGACCGGCTCGTCCAGCGCAACGTCCTCGCCATGTCCGGGCGGGCCGTCGAAGCCGCCGGAGACGTCTCGACCCTCCTGCTGGACAAGACGGGCACCATCACCCTCGGCAACCGCCAGGCCGCCGAGTTCGTCCCGGTCAAGGGCACCACGGAAGCCGAGCTCGCCGACGCCGCGCAGCTCTCCTCCCTCGCGGACGAGACCCCCGAGGGCCGTTCCATCGTCGTTCTGGCGAAGGAGAAGTACGGGCTGCGCGAGCGCCACCAGGGCGAGCTGTCGCACGCCACCTGGATCGCCTTCACCGCCCAGACCCGTATGTCGGGTGTGGACGTGGACGGCAAGCAGACCCGCAAGGGCGCCGCCGGTTCGGTCATCACCTGGGTCAAGGAGCAGGGCGGCCAGGTCTCCGAGGACGCCGACACCCTCGCCAACCGCATCTCCGAGGCCGGCGGAACCCCGCTCCTGGTCGCCGTCGAGGACGAGAAGGGCGCCCGCGTGCTCGGCGTCATCCACCTCAAGGACGTCGTCAAGGAGGGCATGCGCGAGCGGTTCGACGAGCTGCGCCGCATGGGCATCAAAACCATCATGATCACGGGCGACAACCCGCTCACCGCCAAGGCCATCGCGGAGGAGGCCGGCGTCGACGACTTCCTCGCCGAGGCCACCCCCGAGGACAAGATGGCCCTCATCAAACGGGAACAGGCCGGCGGCAAGCTCGTCGCGATGACCGGCGACGGCACCAACGACGCGCCCGCCCTCGCCCAGGCGGACGTCGGCGTGGCGATGAACACCGGCACCTCGGCCGCCAAGGAGGCCGGGAACATGGTGGACCTGGACTCCAACCCCACCAAGCTGATCGAGATCGTCGAGATCGGCAAGCAGCTCCTCATCACCCGGGGCGCGCTCACGACGTTCTCCATTGCCAACGACGTCGCGAAGTACTTCGCGATCATCCCGGCCATGTTCGCCGTGGTCCACCCGGGCCTGAACAAGATCAACATCATGGGCCTGGCCTCCCCGGAGTCGGCGATCCTCTCCGCGGTCATCTTCAACGCGCTGGTCATCATCGCCCTGGTGCCGCTCGCCCTCAAGGGTGTCCGGTACCGGCCGACCAGCGCCGACAAAATGCTCCGCCGCAACCTCGGGCTGTACGGACTCGGCGGCCTCATCGCCCCGTTCATCGGCATCAAGCTCATCGACCTCCTCATCTCCCTCATCCCCGGAATCGGCTAGGCGACCATGAACAACTCCGTATCCGCCACCGCCCGCCTGCTCGGCGCCGGACTCCGCGCCCTCCTCGTCCTGACCGTCGTCTGCGGCGTGCTCTACCCGCTCGCCGTCACCGGCATCGCCCAGACCGCCTTCAGCGACCAGGCCAACGGCTCCGAGATCAAGGACGCGGACGGCAACGTCGTCGGCTCCTCCCTCATCGGACAGACGTACACCCTCCCGAAGCACAACCCTGACGACCCCGAGGAGGCGGCCGAGCCGGACCTGAAGTGGTTCCAGCCGCGCCCCTCCAACGGCCTCGGCGGCAACACCGTCAACACCCGGTACTCGCTGATCCTCTCCGGCGCGACCAACAAGGCCGGCGACAACGAGGACCTGATCAAAGCGGTGACCGAGGCCAAGAACGCCGTCATCGCCGACAACTCCACGGCGTCCTACGCCGTGAAGCCCGAGGACGTGCCGGCCGACGCCGTCACCTCCTCCGGCTCCGGCCTGGACCCGCACATCTCCCCCGCGTACGCCAGGCTCCAGATCCACCGTGTGGTGGAGAGGAATCCGGGCCTGACCGTCGCCCAGGTCGAGAAGCTGGTCAAGGACCACACCGAGGGCCGCACGTTCGGCTTCATGGGTGAGCCCCGCGTCAACGTCCTCACGCTCAACACCGCCCTGAAGGCGCTGTCCGAGCGCTGATGCTCGCGTGCTGGAGCAGTTGCACCGCGCGCTTCAGCGCCGGGACGTGTTCGCCTCTCCCCCGCACCGTTGGTGGTGACGACGTCGTCCGGGTCGACCTCGTAGTCGAACTGCCCGACGAGGTCGTCGCAGGAGGCGAAGAAGAGCTCGTACGGGCAGCCGGGAGGGCAGGTCACGGGCCTCCGGGCGGGCGCCGGCGGCCGCGATGAGGAGCTCGCTCCTGTTCACCACGCCGTTGGCGGAGGGGGTGGAGAGATGGCCGGCGATTCCCTTCCGAGTAACGTCAGGGTATGAGTCATCCCCATCCCGAACTGAAAGCCGCCCCACCGCTGCCCGCCGGAGGGCTGAGAGTCACCGCTCTGGGCGGCCTGGGTGAAATCGGCCGCAACATGACCGTCTTCGAGCACGCCGGCAAGCTGCTCATCGTCGACTGCGGCGTGCTGTTCCCCGAGGAACACCAGCCGGGGGTCGATGTCATCCTTCCGGACTTCACCTCCATCCGGGACCGGCTGGACGACATCGTGGCCGTGGTACTGACCCACGGGCACGAAGACCACATCGGAGGCGTGCCGTACCTGCTGCGCGAGCGGGCCGACATTCCCGTCGTCGGCTCGAAGCTGACACTGGCGTTCCTTGAGGCGAAGCTCAAAGAGCACGGCATCAGGCCCCGCACGGTGCGGGTGCGCGAGGGCGACCGGCGGAAGTTCGGCCCGTTCGACTGCGAGTTCGTGGCGGTCAACCACTCCATCCCGGACGGCCTCGCCGTCGCCATCCGCACCGGCGCCGGGATGGTGCTCCACACCGGCGACTTCAAGATGGACCAGTTCCCCCTGGACGACCGCATCACCGACCTGCGCGCCTTCGCCCGCCTCGGCGAGGAGGGCGTCGACCTCTTCCTCACAGACTCCACCAACGCCGAGGTCCCCGGCTTCACCACCTCCGAGCGCGAGCTGAACCCGGCTATCGAGCAGGTCCTGCGTACCGCCCCCCGACGGGTCATCGTCTCCAGCTTCGCCAGCCACGTCCACCGCATCCAGCAGGTACTGGACGCCGCCCACCAACACGGACGCAAGGTCGCCTTCGTCGGCCGGTCCATGGTCCGCAACATGGGCATCGCCCGCGAACTCGGCTACCTGAAGGTCCCCTCCGGCCTGGTGGTGAGCTTGAAGGAACTGGAGCAGCTCCCGGACAACAAGATCACCCTGATCTGCACCGGCTCCCAGGGCGAGCCCATGGCGGCCCTGGCGCGGATGGCCAACCGCGACCACCAGATCCGTATCGGCAAGGGCGACACCGTCCTGCTCGCCAGCTCCCTGATCCCCGGCAACGAGAGCGCCATCTACCGGATCATCAACGGCCTGACCCGGTGGGGCGCCAACGTCGTCCACAAGGGCAACGCGAAGGTGCACGTCTCCGGACACGCCAGCGCCGGTGAACTCGTCTACTGCTACAACATCGTCAAACCCCGCAACGTGATGCCCGTACACGGCGAATGGCGCCACCTGCGCGCCAACGGCGACCTGGCCATCCGTACCGGCGTCGACCCCGACCGGGTCGTCATCGCCGAGGACGGCGTCGTCGTCGACCTCGTCGACGGACGCGCCTCCATCACCGGCAAGGTCCCGGCCGGCAACGTGTACGTCGACGGCATGACGGTCGGCGGCGCCACCGAGGCGTCCCTCAAGGACCGCGTCACCCTCGCCCAGGAGGGCGTGGTCACCGTCGTGGCCATCGTCGACGCCAACACGGGGACGCTGGCCGAGGCCCCCGATTTCCTGGCCCGCGGATTCGAACACGACGACACCACCTTCGCACCCCTCATCCCCGTGATCGAAAAGACCCTGGCCACCGCCGCAGCGGAAGGCGTCGGGGACGCGGTCCAGCTCGAACAGCTCATCGCCCGCGCAGCGGCCTCCTGGGCATTTCGCACCTACCGGCGCAAACCGCTGATCATCCCGGTGATCATCGACGCGTGATGCCTGAGGCGGGATACGGCCGGTCGGCGCAGAGCGCTCCGCGGGCGGCCGTATCCCTTCCTACGCCGCCTGAATGAGCATCAGATCCTCTGCTCGCGGGACGGGGACCCTATGGGAGAGTAGGACTACGCCGAACGATCATTGCGGGAAAGCCCCACACCTTGTGGTGCGGGGCTCTTCTGCGTTCTGGGGCGATTACCGTGAACCGCCTCGGTCAGGGTCCTTCACAGACAGGGCCGTAGCGGTGAGCGGGGAGAAGATGGCGCCATCGGGTGGGAGTCACCGGGCCGGTGAGGTCGCAGATCGCTCGGCGGCGGCGTCCCTCGTCGGGGTCCCACAGCCGCACCGTTCCGTCGTTGCCACTGCTCACCACCATGCGGCTGTCCGGGCTGAAGGTCACGCCCCAGACAGCCTGGGTGTGGCCGGCGAGCGTGGCGACCAGGCTGTGTCCGACCGTGTTCCACAACCGGACCGTGCGGTCGTTGCCGCTGCTGGCGAGCGTGCGGCCGTCCGGCGCGAAGGCCACGCCGCGTACGGAGCCACTGTGTCCGCCCAGCGTCGCGGAGGCGCGTCGGCCGGGAAGGTCCCACAGCCGCACCGTTCCGTCGTTGGCCGCGCTGGCTCCCGTGTGGCCGTCGGGGGCGACGGCGCAGCCGCGTACCGAACCGGTGTGTCCGGTGAGCGTCGCCGCCGGGCGGTGGCCGTCCACGTCCCACAGCCGCAGCGAGAGGTCGTCGCTTCCGGTGAGCACCGTCCGGCTGTCCGCGCCGAAGGCCACGCAGTTGACGAAGTCCGTGTGGCCCCGTAACACCACGGCCGTTTCATCGCGGGCGAGACGGTCGGTGTGCCAGAGCCGGACGGTCCGGTCCGCGCTTGCGGAGGCCAGCCACTTCCCGTCGCCGCTGAACGCGACGTCGAAGACCGTACCTTCGTGGCCGGTGAGTACGGCGACGGCCCGGCGTCGGGCGACGTCCCATACCCGCACCGTGCGGTCCGCGCCCGCCGAGGCCAGCCACTTCCCGTCCGGATCGAAGGCCACGCCGAAGACGGTGCCCTCGTGGCCGGTGAGTACGGCGACGGCCCGGCGTCGGGCGACGTCCCATACCCGCACCGTGCGGTCCGCGCCCGCTGACGCCAGCCACTTCCCGTCCGGGCTGAACGCGGCTTTCCACGCCTCGGTGAAGGGGTGGGCGACCAGAGTGGAGGCGTCGAGGTTCCACAGGGCGACCGTGCGGTCGAATCCGGCCGTTGCCAGCTGCTCGCCGTGCGGAGCCACGCCGACGGCCAGGACGTAGTCGGTGTGGCCGGCCAGGGTGTCGATGACGCGGCGCGCGGCGACGTCCCAGCGCCGGACGGTGCCGTCGCCGCTGGCCGACACGATGGTGTGGCCGTCCCGCCCGTACGCCAGGCCGTTGACGTCGTCGTCGTGGCCGGTGAGCGTGCTCGTCTGCTGCCATCTCTCGGTGCTCCACAGCCGGACCGTACGGTCCGCGCCGGCGGTGGCGAGTGCGCGGCCGTCGGGGCTGAACGCCGCCGCCAGCACGTCGCCGCCGTGTTCGGGCAGGTCGGCGACCCGCGTGCGGGTGGCCACATCCCAGACCCGGACGGCCCGGTCGGCGCCGCCGGTGGCCAGGGTGCGGCCGTCGGGAGCGAAGGAGACGGTGAGCACCTCGTCGTCGTGTCCGGTGAGTACCGCGGTGGGGAGGTGTCGCGCCGTGTCCCAGAGGCGGACGGTGCCGTCGGCACCGGCGGAGGCCAGGACCTTTCCGTCCGGGGAGTAGGCGACGGCCCGGACGGGACCGAGGTGCCCGGTCAGGACACCCGCAGCGCCTTGGTCGTTCACCGTCCACACTCGGACGGTCCCGTCGGAGCTCGCCGAGGCCAGGGAGCGGCTGTCCGGGCTGAACGCCACGGATCGGACGGGGCCGCGGTGACCCCGCAGGACGGTCGAGGTGCGGCGTGCTCCGGCCGCCTGCCAGAGCCGGACCTGGCCGTCGGAACCAGCGGAGGCCAGCAGTTGGCCGTCCGGGGCGAACGCCACCGAGTTCACCGGCCCCGAGTGGCCCGTCAGTCGACCGGCGAACGCCTGTGCCCGCGTGCTGAGCAGGGCGCCTCGGGCCTCGGTGGTCGGGGCGGTGGCGTAGGCGTCGGCGGCGAGTAGCATCGACGCCTCCGGCTGCCCGGCGGCCAGCTCCGCCGAGCGGGCGGCCATCGCCTGGGACAGTGCCGTCCGCCGCTGGTCGTCGGCCGCCAGCCGCTGATGGAACGCGAGGCCGCCGGCCAGTACCGCCACCGCGAGGAGTACCGCGAGGACCCCCAGTAGATTGCGCTGCTGACGGGCTCGTTTGCGGACCATGTGCCGAGCCCGCTCCTCCTGTTCGGTAGACGCTGTGAGGAACTCCTCCTCCACGGCGCCGAGTTCGGTGCGGCGGCCGGAGGCCTCGGCCCATTCGAGCGCCGCGGCCAGCCTGGTGCCGCGGTAGAGGGCCGCCGGGTCGCGGCGCTCGCGTTCCCACTCGGCGGCGGCTGTGATCAGTTGTTGACGCAGTACGAGGCCCGCGCGGTCGGCGTGGATCCAGCCGCGCAGCCGCGGCCAGGCCCGGAGCAGTGCCTCGTGGGCGATCTCGACGGTGTCGGAGTCGACGGTCACCAGGCGGGCGGCCACGAACGCGTCGAGGGCGGCCCTGCCGGCCGCCGGATCGGGAAGGCGGTCGAGGAGAGCGTCGGTGCCGACGAGGCGGCGGGTGTTCTCGGTATCCTCCCCTACCCGGACCAGCCGCAGCAGCATCGCACCGGCGGCTTCCTGGTGAACAGCGTCGAGTCCGGTGAACACGGCCTCCGCTGTGGCGGCGACCGAGCCTCGGATGCCGCCGGCGGCGACATATCCGGCGACCGTCATGGTCCTGCCGGCGCCCTGCCGCCAGGTGGTCATGAGCGCGTGGGCGAGTAGGGGGAGGGTGCCCGGCGCGTGGACGGTGTGGCCGTCGGCGGCGGGGCCGGTGGCCCGGGCGGCGTCCAGATCGCGCAGCAGCAGCTCCACCAGGCCCGCTTCCAGGTCGAAGCCGCAGTCCTCGGCGGGCCGTACGATGCATTCCCGCAGTTCGGGGGCGCTCATGGCGCCCAGCGCGAACAGGCCGTGGGTGAACACGGGGACCAGGGGCGGGTGGTCGAGGCACCGTCCGGTGAAGTCCGCGCGTACTCCGAGTACGACGGCGGCGAGGGCGGCACCGCCGTCGGGCGTGGGGGTGGTGAGAGCGACGAGGGTGTCGATGTAGGTCCGGCGCTCGGCCTCGTCGTCGCAGAGGGAGAAGGCCTCCTCGAACTGGTCGACGACGATCAGGAATTGGGCGCCGGGGCTGCCGGGCGCCTGTTCCGAGGGTGCCTCTGCCGGGTTCGCGGCCCAGCCGCGCAGTGCGTCGACGAGGTCCTCGCCGGTGGGGGGAACTTCGCGCAGCCGCTCGGTGGCGGCCGCCGGGAGGACGGAGCGCAGGGAACGCAGCAGGGCCGTCACCGGGTGGGCGGTGGGGGTGGAGAGCGCGACCGGCCAGTGGCCGGACCCGGGCAGGGCGAGGTCGCCGCGGGCGAGCGCGGGAACGAGCCCGGCGCGCAGCAGGGAGGACTTGCCGGCGCCGGAGGGCGCGACGACGGCGAGCGGGCCGGTCCCGACCCGCCGCGCGAGGCGTTCTACCAGTGCGGCGGTCGCCCGCTCGCGGCCGAAGAAGAGGTGGGCGTCCTCGGTGCCGAACGAGGCGAGACCGCGGTACGGGTACGAGGCCGCGCGGGCGGAGGCCGCGTCGTGGAGGTGCCGGGCCGTCGTGGCGGCGGTGCTCCTGCCGGTCGGTGGCGGCAGCAGCGCGAGCAGTGAGCCCTCGGCGCACAGGGCCTCGTCGCACAGGCGGGCGAGGTCCGCGTTGACGGGCTTCCCGCCGGTCTCGATCTTGCTGAGGTAGCCCTTGCTGTAGTGGGTGCGCCGGGCGAGTTCCGCCAGGGACAGGCCGCGTCGTAGGCGCAGTTCGCGAACGGCCGCGCCGAAGGGCCGGTTCGGCGCGTGCGGTGCGGCGGCGCCCGGGTCCGGTGCCGCGTCCTGTGTCCTGTCCATGTCACCCCTGCCTCCCGCGCGCGGGAGGCCCGCGCATCACCTGGCGTCGGCGGACGTCGTCAACGTCTCCGTCCCAGTCTCAGGCGCAGGACTGACAACGGCGGTTCCCGGGGCGCGGGCTATGTGGCGTGCGTCACGCGACTGCGGGGTGGGAGGGGATGAGGGGACGCAGAGCGCCCTCTGGGACCGGAGGGTCTCAGAGGGCGCTCTGCGCAGGGTCGGTTTGAGGAGGAACGGGTGTCGGATGGACGGATGCCGGAGCGGTCAGAACCAGCCCGTGCAGGAGATCTCCACACGGTCGCCGGCCTTTCCGCAGGCCCGCATCAGCACCGCGTGGTCGTCGAACTGAGGGGTGAACACCTCCCGCCCGGAGGTGATCCTCGTGTAGCCGAGCCGGTCCCAGCTCCTTCCGCCGTCCACGCTGCGGTCGACCCACACCTCGTCACCGACCGAGCCGTTGCTGATCCTGCCCCAGGCGCATTCGGTGGTGTCGCTGTAGCGCAACTCGACGGTACGGCTCCAGACGGTGGTGGTCCGGGGGGACCGGGCGCCGGTCGATGTGGGGGTGCTCCCGTCGGTGCAGCGCGGCGGCGTCGAACCGCCAGAGGTGGCGCCGCAGTCGGGCACGCCCGCCAGCCAGGCGTCGCCCTTCATGTAGATGTTGGAGATCCAGCCCTGGTACTCGGGGAGGTAGGACCAGGCGTTGTTGGTGTACCCCGACTCGGTGACGGTGCTCGCGCGCTTCTGGCAGGAGACGGCCACGTTGGTCGGCCCGGGCAGCCGCGCCATCACCGCCGAGCCGGTGGACGGGTGGCTGAGGACCGCGACTCCAGAGCCCCACGTGCTGTGGGGGCTGGCACCGGGCGGCGTGGAGGTTCCCTTGCCGTCGCAGGCCGGAACGCCGACCAGCCACGCGGCGCCCTTCACGTAGATGTTGGTCATCCAGCCGCCGTACTGTGGCAGATAGGACCAGGCGTCGTTGGTGTAGCCGTCGGAGGTCACGCTCTGGGCACGGATCTGGCAGGTGACCTTCACGGTCGTGGGGCCGGACAACCGGGTCAGGGCTGTGCCCGAGGTGGTGGACGGTCCGGGCATGACGGCGACGTTGCTGCCCCACGTGCCGTAGAACGCGCCCTGGGTGATGTCCCCGCCGCCACCTGGTCCGATGTCGGGGTCGCTGTCGGAGCCGGTGCAGATCGGGACGTCGGGCAGCCAGGCCGGTCCCCTGAGGTAGATGTTGCTGATCCAGCCCCCACGGTCAGGAAGGTAGCTCCAGACGTCGTTGGTGTGGCCCTCGGCCGTCACCCGCTCGCCGTGCTGCTGGCACCTGACCCGGACGGACTCCGGCCCGGGAAGCCTGGTGACCAGGCCGGCCGACAGATGGGGGTGCGCCTTGACCGCCACACCCGTCCCCCAGGTGAGCTGCATGCCTCCGTCTCCCGGCTGGGGAGGGGAGACGCCCTCGGGGATGCGGATGGCGCCGACCAGCACTTTGGCGTCGACCCGGTACTGGATGTCGATGACGCGGGCCCTCTTCCCGGACTCCCATACCTCCACGGTGTAGCCGCCACCGAGGTACAGCACCACGTGGGTGATGTCTTCGGCGGTTCCTCCCGCGCCCGTGAAGACCAGGTCTCCGGGTCGCAGGTCCGACACCGCGGGTGTGCCGCCGCCCGCGGCGGTGACGCGCTGGTACGTCCGCCCCGCGGCCCCGTACATCATCTTGGTGTTGCCACTGCCCAGCACGTCCCCGCCGAGCGCCTGGTACCAGGCCCACCGTACGAAGCCGGAGCAGTCGAAGCCCCTGGTGCGGGGGTCGTTGACGGTCTGCCGGATGGTCTCGACGCTCGAGTAATCCACGCGCCCGACGGTGGGGCCGGGAGCGGGGCCGTGGCCGCCGCCCCACGTGTACACGGTGCCGTCGCGCCACGCCGCGCAGGCCGCGTCGATGGCGCGGGTCGCGGCCGCCGTGGCGGCGCCCTGCACGCCGCACCAGTTCTGTACCCCGGTCCCGGCCGCCTTGGCGACAGCCGGGGCCAGGGTGAACAGCAGAGCCGTCACCAGTGCGGTGACCAGGCCGCTGCACAGTCGTCTTGCTCTCATGCCTTCCCCCTCGCGGCGCGTGGCGCCGCGTCTCGTCCCGCCTCAGCGGGTCATCAGCGTCTTACGGGTGGGGCGGGCCCGGGAAGGCCCGCCCACCCGTGTGTCAGCCGCGCCAGATCTTGATGTAGGTCACGGCGTCGTTGAGCGTGTTGCCGACGTACGGGACATCGCCGGTGAAGGAGCCGTTTCCGCGCGGGCCGGACGCGTACGACTTGGTGCAGCCGCCGTCCACCAGGTAGGAGGAGAGGCGGCTCGACCACCAGCTGTTCGGGCGGAAGCTGTAGCCGGAGCTGTCGCAGTAGGCGCTGCCCCACACGTGGGTGTACTCCCCGCCATAACTGTGGTCCGTCGCCCAGGTCATGAGCTGCACGGACGCCGCCGTCGACGCCACGGAGGCGTCCGCGCGGGCCGAGGCGTCCCGGCCGGTGAAACAGGTACGCGAGACGACGTCGGAGACGTCCTGGCCGGGCTTCAACGGGTCGACCACCACGACGCAGTGCGTCGCCGGCGCGGCGGCGGAGCCGGAGCCGGAGCCGGGGGCCGCGTGGGCCGGTGTGCCGAGCGCGGCCAGACAGGCGGCCGAGGTGAGGGCGAGCGCGGTACGGGAGAGGTTCATGGGTTTCCTCCGAGGTCAATGTGTCGGACGGTCGGATACGGGCGGCAGTCGGTGCGGGAAGCCGTCGACGGCTACCACCAGGTGGTGCGATGGATACCGGACCGCGTCGAACCGCAGGTCCGGAACCTCCGGTCGGGGTCGTTCTTCGTGCGTTGCGCGGCGCTGGTCCTGTTCTCGCCGTAGCTGATCTCGATACCCTCGTTCAGTCCGAGGCCGCCGCGTGGGCCGCCGGTGCGGGCCCGAACAGGGTCAGTCCGCCGGCGACCGGGGCCGCGGCGGTCGCCGCCGTCTCGGACCTGCGGACGCGGGTCCGCAGGCCGGTGGGGGCTGCGGCGGTGCGCTTGTTGATGCTCACGGTTCTTCCTTCGTGGCTGCGGATGCGGCGCGCCCACCGTGTCGTCCCCGCCCCGGCTGCCGCCAGGGGTTTCCCGGTGTTTCCCGTTGCCCGATCGAGGAGGCAACACCGGCGGCGGCCCACTCCGCCCTACGCCAGGCCGAGCTCTCCCACCGAACCGCGATCGCTGGAGGTAGCCAAGGCATCGCGCCGATCCGCCCCATCCGGCGGCGTGCCGTCGACCAGTTGGGTGAAGGGTTCCGTGGGGCAGTCGACGGCATGCCATCCCTGCACCGTGCCGGTGGGAGGCCCGGCGGGTTCGGAGTCGATGAGGAGAAGGCGTCCCTGCTGGGCGGCGAGGTGTGCGGCGAGCGGGCGGCCGATGAAGCCCGCCGCTCCTACGACGATGCGGTGGAGCACCTAGGCCGCCAGGATTCGGTGGTAGAACTCGCCCAGGGCGTCCGCCGCCGCGTCCCACTGCGGCAGGGCCAGCGATCCCGGCCCGCTCACCCTCCGTTGCCCTTCCGGCGGGACGGTCAGGGCCTCCTGCCAGCGCAGCACGGCCACATCGTCGTCCCACGGCTCAACGATCTGCCAATCGTCGAGCGCCGGCCCGTAGGCGTCCCATCCCACCGGCGGCGGTGACAGGATGCGGCGGCCTTGCTGCGCCGCGGCCACCAGCACGCCGCTGGACCACACCCGTTGGTAGGGCAGCGCCACCCAGTCCACCTGCTCCAGCCCTGACCGAGATCCCGGCAGTTCACGAGCGGGTCCGCTACCTTCCGGGCTTCCACCCCGTAGGGGGTATCTGGGGTGGGGCAGGTGCAGCGCCGGGCCGGGCAGGCGGCTGCGAATACGGCGTGCGGCCAACTCGTGCTCTTTGGTGAAGAAGTGGACGCCGTGCGTGAGCGAGTCCACCTCATCGATGAACCCCGCGTTGCCGTGTGCCCCCTCTTCGTGAGGGGCGAGGTCGTGCACCGTCCGCACCAGACACGCACCCCTGGCGGCAAACTTCCGCAGGAGGGCGACCGCCTCGGCGTCGCCGAGCAACCTGGCGAGCATTTCCGGCCAGTGCAGGTGCACGATGTCCGGCACCGCACCGAACAGGTGGGAGAGGTCTCCGGGGGCGAACCCTGGTTCGTCGCGGCACAGCCCCGGGCGCAGCACCACGGCCCCCTGGGCCGCGAGGTGGCTCTCCTGGAGTGCGACGTAGTCGTTCCAACCGCAGGTCTCGGGTATCTGGAGCACGCGGAGTCCGGTCACCGCACAGCCACCCTCTGAGATCCCTCTACGGGGCAGAGGTCCCTGGGTGCGGGGAGGGCTGGGGGTGACGGCGCCGTACGGGTCATGAATCCTCCGCCGTGTGATGGCAGTGCACTTGGCGTTTCCGTCTCGACGGCGCTGCCGTGATCCGTGCGGCGCCGCCACCAGTCCGGAGAGCCGGCAGTACACCGCCCACCCCGACAGTTTGCCGAGGCGCCCCATGGGCGGTGGCCCGCCATCTGGAACCGCTGGAACCGCTGGACCAGCTGGTCGCGGCCGTCCCGCCAGATGCCGACGGGATGCGGTGGCGCCACCTGGACCAAGCCGTCTTGTCCCAGTGCGAGACGGAAGTACCTACCGCGTTCGACGAGTTCACCGCGCGCTTGGACATCAGCCGGGTGATCGGAGGCAGATAGACGTCAGCGATCTCCAGGCTCTCGGTGCAGCGTCGACTGGAACCAGGGCCTGTCCCCGCTTCCCCCGGGACCGCTCGGAGCCGTCAGGCCGGGCCCAGTTCCGGGTCGCGGGTCGCGCGGACCTCCCAGCGGCCCGTCCGGTCGGACAGGGCCGCCCGGCGCCGCACGAGTACCACCCAGGCCGCCACGGCAACGGCCGCGGCGAGTGCGGTCGTCAGCGACGCGGCAAGCCAGGACATCGGCACCATCAGCACGAGCACGACCAGTCCGTAGGACAGCGCCATGCCGCCGAGCCAGGGCCAGTGGGCCCCGGGCACCACAGTGGTGGGCCACGGAGAAAGCCGTGCCGGGCGCTCCGGGTCGGGCTGTACCGGCGTGGCGGGCTCCAGGACCCGCTGGAATTCCTCGCGGTCCATCTTCAGCCACGCCACCTCCCCCTCGTCGGTGACGAAGGCGACCGGCTGCTCGTCGTTGCGGATCAGGCGCCAGTTCCGGGCACCGCACAGCCAGCCCGGCCGTTCCCCCATGCGCGCCGCGAGGAGGGCGAGCCCGGCCGGTTCGAGGGTCTCGTTGCCGATCAGCAGCTCGGATCCGTCCTCCAGCGCGAAGCGCAGCTTGTGGTCCGATCTCACCCGGACCGTGCCGTCCACCGTTCCGAACGTCGTGTGTTCGTTCCGCCGGGCCGCCATGAGCCGTGCCCGTACGGCGGGCAGCGCCGACCCGGCGGCCGCGTCCTCACGCAGGGTCCGGAGGGCGGGGTCGGACGGACGGATCCGGACGAACATCAGCGACCCGAAGAACGTCAGGACCGCTCCGACGCCGAGGCCGATCAGGGTGGTCATGGGCGGGAGGGAGAACGCGAGCGGGGAGTCCGACTCCAGGTACCGCTCGATGTGGCTGGAAGCGTCCACGACGCCGCCCAGTTCGGGCGCCGACGGGGCGTGCAGCACCAGAGCGGGCTCGCCGGGGAGGCCGCGCAGTGCCTCGCCCGGCGTGAGCGTACGGCCCACCGCGAACCGGACTTCGAAATGCCCGTTCACCACCTCGAGGCGCCTGGTGCCCGTACTGCCGCCCCCGGGGGCGTGCAGGGGCACCTCGACCGTCGCGTCGCCGGTGGCCACCGCGATCTTGGTCTCCTGCCTATTCACCCGGTGGACCCCGGCGATGGTGCCCCGGGTCACCTCGGCGCCGGCCTTCTGTATCGCCGCGATCCGCTTCAGGTCGTTGCCGTCCGGGCGGGTCGCCAACTCGGTGGCCACGGCCAGGGCCGGCAGTACCACCACCACGGCCAGCAGCAAGGGCAGGAAGTCCCGGAACGGCCGTTTCCAGGGCAGCTTCGCGGGCGGCGCCGGCACCGGCTCGACCTGCCTCGGTGGCGTGACCGGGATCGGCCGGGAACCCGACCACACCCATCCGGCGGCCAGCGCCAGGGCCACTGCCCCGAGTACGGCCACGTCCGGCCGGTACACCGACATACCGGCGTGGAACAACAGCGTCCACAGGGCCAGCACCGCGAACAGCAGCGCTCCCCCACCCAAGAACCTGGTCACCCAGGCGTTTCTACCCATGATCCCGGAATCTACCAACGCCGTTGCGCGCGAGGGCAGGTGGTCCACGGAGGCCGGCGATCACCCGTCAACGAATGGCTGTGGCCAGCACTTTCGCAACAATGCCCTGGGCGGTGTGAACGAACCGAATGGGGTGCCCGCGTCGAGGACCTGGATCACGCTGGTCGAATACCGAAGGTGCAGACGCCGCACGGCTTCCTCGACGCGTTCGACGCCGGCCACCTTGCCTAGCGACAGGTTGATCCGGGACCAGTCCGAGGAGGCGCGGTGCACTGGAAACAGCGATTCGCCGAATGGACTGAGCTGGTGATCTCCTCGTCTGCCCACAGGCGCAGGCAGGTGGGCACTCGTGAGCTCCGGGGGTCGGAACGTCGAGCTGACCTCCGCCGCGGAGAGTCCACGGCGTGCCGTCGCCACTGTGACAAGGCTCCGCCGCAGGCAGGGTGAGGTCTCCCGCTCGTTGGCGCAGTGCGTCCAGGGCCTGGGTGAGGTGGGCGCAGTTGGCGCAGGCGCGTCTGCCGGTGGCGCGGCGAAGTCCGCAGCGGTCGTATTCCTGTCGCCTGGGTATCTACGACCGGAAAGAAGTCCGCAAAGTCGCTTGCCCAAGCGGACACCAGCGGGTGGCATGCTGCGTGGGCCAATGTAGACGGGGGACGAGTGCAGCAGCTACTGATGGATGACCCAGTGGAGCTCGGCGGCTACCAGCTCCTGGGCCGGCTTGGTCAAGGTGGAATGGGTGTGGTTTACATCGGTCGCGGGCCGCAGGGCGACGTGGTCGCTCTCAAAGTGGTGCGCCCCCAGTACGCGAGCGACAGCGAGTTCCGCCGCCGGTTCATGCGCGAAGTTCGCGTCGCGCAAGGAATGACGGGACCGGGACTGGTCAAGATCGTTGCTGCAGACACGGATGCGGCCCAGCCATGGCTGGCTACCGAATACATCGCGGGCCCCACGCTTGCTGACGCGGTCATCCGGCACGGCCCATTGGGAACGCCCGCTTGGGCAGGTATAGCTCACCGGCTGGGAACCGCTCTGCACACCGTTCACGAGGCTGGCACGGTTCACCGAGATCTGAAACCTGCCAACGTCCTGCTGTCGCACACGGGTCCACGCCTGATCGACTTTGGCATCGCCCGCACACACAACGACAGTGCCCTGACCAACGTGGGCCAAGCCGTCGGCACGATCGGATACATGGCACCCGAGTACCTCACCACCGCGACAGCGGACGAGCGCGCTGATCTCTTCGCCTTCGGAGCAGTCCTTGCCTATGCGGCGACTGGGCGGCACCCCTTCGGACAGGGACGCTGGGAGCAGGTGCAATACCGGTCCGTTCACGAGCCGCCAGATCTCGCAGGCCTTTCCCCCCACATCGCCGACTTGCTGGCAGCACTTCTCGACAAGAATCCGTATCGGCGCCCACCCCTGAGCGCTGCTCTCCGGGAAATCCCTGCCCCTGACCCGGCGCATGCCTGGCTTCCCGCCGCAATCCTCGCTGACATCGCCGCAGCCGCGGAGCACGTCCTACGCCTAAAGACGCCCCAGAACACCCGGCTCGTCGATCCTCACGCCGAGTCCGCGCACAGGCCAACGTTTCTCGAGATCGTCCCCGCACCCCCGCGCTCGCCGTTATGGGGACGGTTGAAAGACGCCTTTAACGGAGTGCCCGTCGATGAGGGCCCCGCCATCCAGGAACTGCGCCTTAGCCACGCGGCAGCCGCGTCAGGCGGACCCATAGCTCTCCTGGCGAACGTACATGAGACGTGTTCCGCCTGCAGCGGACGGGGAATGACCACTAAGAGGCTTTGCCGATCATGCTCAGGCTCCGGTCACGTCCCGGGTACACCCCAGTCAGTCACCATCACCTTCGCACCGGACATCAGCTCGGGCACGTTCCTCGTACTGCCAGGAATGGGATACCCAGACAATGAGGGAAACCGTAGCGACCTGTATCTCGCAGTCCACATCCACTGAAGGACGGCACGAAGGACGAGTACGGCGTCCCGCACGTCGCCCAAAGACCGCCGCTCGTAGAGTGCTTGTGATCTTGCCTCCCTGACCGGAGGTGCGGTCCTCCAGCCCATGACCAGAGACAGGAGATCCCCACGTGGAGCACGAACTTCGAGCGGAATACGCCGACGGCAACGCGCCCCGAGATCCCGATGCCAAGGTCAAGAACTGGCACGTAGTACGCCAGGAAGACACGACGGCCATGTGTGGCCGCGAGTTGAGTCCAGCCGCGACGACGCGATCCACCGACGATTGGGGCACGGGCAAGGTGCCGATCTGTCACAGCTGCGGAGCCCTGTTCCTGCGCGAATCACCGTGACCGATGGGCATGACCACGTACGGGATACCTGACCGCCTCCCGGCCTGGCCGCACTAGCGGCACAAGTGAGCCCCGGCAACGGGGCTCACTACCTTTGGACGCGGTGGCGTCGGTCAGAGCTGCTTGCGGCCGGCGATGTAGCAACCTGTCGTCAGGGCCAGTAGGGCCGCGCGCAGTTCTGGCAGGTGTGATGGGCTGTGTGTTCGCCGATCGGGGCGAGGACGGGTGAGTGCGTGGCGCACGCCGTCAGAGGCCCGTCGTTCCGGAGCATCACGCCGTAGTGGGCGACGCCGTTGGTGCGGCCGATGGAAAGTCGGATCAGGGCGTGGGACAAAGGGCCTCCTGAGCGGCGAGGGGTGCGGGCATGCCAAATCGGCCCGCTGTCTGGCATGGAGTGTGCCGGACGGCAGCCCGAATCGGGATGGGGCGGCGGGTTGGTCAGCTGGGAAGTCTGACGGTGAGGCGTTCCATGGCGAGTTCGGGCAGAAGGCGGCGCCGGACCGGGGCCGGCGAGGCGATCGAAGCGGCGAAGCTCGCGACCAGGTCGTGCGGGACGCTGGCGCTGAAGGTCGCGCACCACAGGTAGGGGGCGCTGAGAACCGGCTCGGCCCATGCCTGCCAGCCCACCAAGTCCGGGCGCGGGTCACCGTCCTGGATGTCGGCGGGCAGCGGCCCCCAGGTGAAGCCCGCTGACAGGCCGGGATCCCAGGCGGTGGTGTCCGGGTGGTCGAAGTCGCGGGGCCAGCCCATGCCGGACAGCGCTGTCAGGACGGCCTCGGGGCCGGCGTAGTTGACGGCGGGATCGGTGCGGGCCTCGACGGCGAGCACGAAGTCTGCGACGGCCTCGTGCGGGGTGCCGGGGGTGAAGTAGGCCTTCCACTCCGCCAGGCCACTGTTGCGCCGCGTGCGGGCGGAGATCTGCCAGCCACGGGCAGGCCTCCGAGGAGGAAGGCGTTGTCAGTGCGAATCCACTCGGCGCCGCACAGCCCGTTCGGGCTCAGCAGGAGCAGGTGCTACGGGCGGTCGTCCAGCTCGTCCAGCCGGACTCGGCGAGCGTGTCGGAGATCCGGTCGGCGAGGACGCCGTCGTCACCGGCGAGGTGGCGGGGGGTGACCCAGTAGAACGTGCTGTGGTCGGGGGCGGACGGGTAGCGGGAGGAGCGGGAGTTCAGGGGCGCCTCCAGGGCGATGCGCAACGGGTCACTGGTTGCCGGTGGCGCTTCGACGCCTGCGGGACGGGGCTTCGACCGAATCGTGCCAGGTCAGGTCCACGGCCACAGGCTGGGGTAGGGGGCCGAGCTGCTCGCCTCGTTCCGCGAGGAAGACAACGGGCCGGCCCTGTGTGTCTACGGTGCCGACGACGCCTCCCACCGTGTGCTCCATCGGGAAGAACGGTTGATGGCCAGTCGCAGGGGAGCGTTGCGGTCGAAGGCGGATAGACGGTCGATGATCTCGCCGACCGTGAGCTCCGGGTCCAAGGTGTTCTCCTTCATCGTCATCAGGTCGGGCAGGGCGTTGGTGCCGAGCAGCAGCGTCCGGGGCCGGTCAGAGCAAGCGCACGGGCTCGGAGGTGGCCATGACCTCGGCCACGGCTGCGGCTGCGGCTGCGGCTGCGGCTGCGGCTGCGGCTGCGGCGACGACCTGGGCGGGTCTCGGTATCGAAGCTGATGCGATATCCGGGGACGGTGGCCGAGCCCGTGACGGCGAGCACCCACCCTTCGCCATCGGTACCGGGGCGGCGTGCGGGGAACCAGCCGAGGACCTCAGCTCACTTCGCCGGAACCTGACGGATCGGAGACGTCGACGGTGTCAGGTCCGCGAACGAAGTCGGCCACGCGACGTCATCGATGGCGAGCCACGGCGCAGCGGCTACGGCGGTGGGTGTCATCCCGGTGAACGCTTTGACCTCGCGGTGGAGGTGGGCCTGGTCGACGTAGCCGCTTGCGGCCGCCACGTGGGCGGCGGCGTTACCCGCCGCGAGGAGATGGGCGGCGTGGTCGAAGCGCACCAGCCGGGCGGCGTGCTTGGGGGTGAGGCCGATCTGGGACCGGAAGCGGGACCACAGGCGCTTACGGCTCCATCCCACCTCGTTCGCCAGGCTGTCGACGCGCACCCGTCCCCGGCTGGTGAGCATCAGCCACCAGGCAGCGGCCACCTCTGGATCAAGCGACGGGCGGGCGCTCATCCGTCGGCCAAGGGCATCCGCTGCGATCGTGAACCGCTCGTCCCACGACGCGGCGGCCCGCAGCCTTTCCTCGGCTCGCCCGGCGTCGCGGCCCCAGACATCCTCCAGGGAGACCACCGTCCCGCTGAGGTCGGTCGATGCGCCGAGCACCGCAACCGCCAGGACCGGCGACAACCGGATCTGGAGGCACTCGATCCCCCCGGCCGCCCGGCCTCCGAGCCGAAGGTCGCCCGGTACCAGTCCAACGACCGTGCTGCCGCATTCGCGCCGGCCGTGGGCGTCGTAGACAAGGCTGTCTCCGTCGCTCAGGTCCACGAACAGAGTGACCGAGGGGTGCGCGACCATGGCGATATCCACGGGTGCCGGAGCACGTTGGCGGAACCCAGCCATGCTGACCCCCGGCAGCCGGCCCGGCTGCCGGGGCACGGCGACCTCCACCGACGCCCAGTCAGGTGGTGATTCGGTGGACTTCACAGCACCAGGCTAGGCGATGGGTGTCAGCGGCCCGTTCGCTGCGAAGCGCAGCAGCAACTCGCCGGTCGCCTCCGGCGCTTCGAGCATGGGGAAGTGCCCGACGTCGGGCAGCCGCTCGACTCGCGCGTTCGGCACCGTGTCGTAGTCGTGCGCCGAAGACGGCTCCCAGCGGGGGTCGGCGGCGCCGAAGATCACCAGAACCGGGACGTCGAGTGCGGTCAGGCGCGCGGGTACGCTCCTCTCGGCGATGTACGCGCCGTTTTGGCGCAGCACCGTCCTGAACGTGCGGTAGCCGATGCCCCGTACGTCGGCGACCAGTTCGTCCGGGACGTCCACCGGGCGGTTGCACACCGCGGTCACCCCCCGGCGGATCATCCCGTCGGAACGGACTCTCCATAGAAGTGGGCCGAGCGGCGGGTCGATCAGGACCCGAAGGAGGACGGGCTGCGGAAGGAGCGCGTCGGGACTCGGGCCACTGCTGATCAGTGCGAGCGAACCCACCAGGTCCGGGCGCTGTTCGGCGAGGGCGGTGGCGATGTATCCGCCGCTGGAGTGCCCGGCCACGGTGACCGGACGAAGGCCGAGCTCATCGAGCGCCGCGGCGAGGCTGGCTGCCTGCTCAGGCACGTCGTACGACGGCGCGGGCGGGGACTGACCGTGGCCCGGGAGGTCGATCCGGATGACGTGATTCCGGCTGGCCAGTGCCGGCACCACCGGGCCCCAGGAGCTGCCCGAGGCCCCCGATCCGTGGATGAGCACTAGCGGCGGCGCCTCCCGCGGGCCGTCGTGGACCACGTGCATCCCGTGCATCCCGTGCACATGCTTACTGTCGTAGATACCCATACACGGGAGGATGCCTGGGCTGCCGGCCCTCGGTCTTGTACAAATGTCGTCACGGGGGCGACGATCACGACCGCTTCATATCGGCTGCACTTATGAAGCGGTCGTGAGATTCCGCAGGTCAGCGACCCTCGTTGGGCGTCGTCTCGGTTCGTCGTTCTGAGGCTCCCAAGTTCGTAAGCTCGGCGACGTGACTCCTGAGATCGATCCTCACGATCCCCGCTGGACGCTGGTCCCCGCGACCCTCACTATCACCGTGCCCTACCCCACCGACCTGGAGGAGCTCGGTCGTTAGCGCTGCAGTGTCAGCAGACCCGGCCGGTAGGGCCATTGGCCGTAGTCGCCGCCGGAGTTGGGGTTGCGCCCCTGGTAGAGGAATTGCAGATTGCAGGGATCGACGGTGAAGGTCTGATCGGCACTGGTGCGGATCAGTTCGCCATGGCTGATGTCGTTGGTCCAGGTGGCGCCACTGTTGGCTTTGCCGGCGAAGGGGTTGCTCTCGGTCGCGGCCTGGGGCGTCCATGAGCCGTCCAGACTGGTGGCCGTGAACGAGCGGAAGTACCGGCTACCGGGCCGCGCCCCAGGTGTTCTACTTCGCGCCGCAGAACCTCTGGTACATGGTCTACCAGACCGGTCCGCCCACCTACTCCACCAGCACCAACCCGGCCGACCCGCACTCGTGGTCCGCACCCCGCCTCCTCATGTCCGAGGAGCCGCAGATCGTCAAGGACAACAAGGGCAAGGGCACCTGGATCGACTTCTGGGTCATCTGTGACACCACCAACTGCCACCTGTTCTTCAGTGACGACAACGGGCACATCTACCGCGCCCAGACCAGCCTGGCGAACTTCCCGAACGGCTTGGGGAACACCCAGATGGTGCTGTCGGACACGAAGAACAACCTGTTCGAGGCGACCAACGTGTACAAGGTCGCCGGCAGCAATCAGTACCTGCTGCTCCAGGAGGCCATCAGCAACTCCTCGGGCCGGCGCTACTTCCGCTCCTTCACCTCGACCAGCCTCACCGGCAGCTGGACCCCCCTGGCCGCCACGGAGAACGAACCCTTCGCCAGCCGCAACAACGTTGCCTTCCCGGGCGGCGTCTGGACCGAGGACATCAGTCACGGCGAGATGGTCCGCGATGGCAACGACCAGACCCTGACCATCAATCCGCGCCGGCTGCAGTACGTCTACCAGGGCATAGACCCCAAAGCCGAGACCGACTACATCCACCTGCCCTGGCGGATGGGCCTGCTCACCCAGACCAACTCCTCTTGCTGACCGCCCGAACCACCATCGCGCACCCACGCACCCCACAGGCCGGACCGCTGACGGAACGGCGTTCGGTCCAGTTGATTGAGCAATCACTCGCAGCAGAGGGCGCCCGCATGAGACAGCCTCGGTTTCTACCACTCATCACTCTTGTCGCTGCCACGCTCGGGGTGGCAGCCGTTGGTGTGCCCCCTGCCTCCGCCGCCTCGACCACGCCCTTGCGGGTCATGCCGTTGGGCGACTCGATCACCTGGGGTGTGGGGAGCAGTACGGGCAACGGCTACCGGGGTCCGTTGTGGGACAAGCTTGCGGGGGACGGCCATCCGCTGGACTTCGTCGGCACGTTGCGGGGCGGTTCGATGTCCGACCTCGACAACGAAGGCCACTCCGGATACCGCATCGACCAGATCGCCGCACTCGCCGACGCCTCGCTGACCCGCTACCGGCCCAACGTCGTGACGCTGAAGATCGGCACCAACGACCTCAACGGGAGCTACCAGCCCGCCACCGCCACCGCCCGGCTGAAGTCGCTGGTCAACCAGATCACCGCCGCAGCCCCCGACGCGACCGTCCTCGTGGCCTCCCTGGTCGTGTCCACCAGCGGCTCGGAGGAGCAGTACAGGGCCGCGTACAACCAGGCCATCCCCCGAATCGTGAGCGAGGCACAGGCCGCGGGCAAGCACGTCGCGTACGTGGACATGAGCAGCCTGACCACGAGCGACCTGGCCGACACCCTGCATCCCAACGACACGGGCTACCAGAAGACGGCAGACGCCTTCCACCGCGGCATCCAGGCCGCGGACGGCGCCGGGTGGCTGAGGAACCCGGCCCCCGCCGCCGCACACGTGGAGTCCGGCGTCACCGGCAAGTGCCTCGACGCCGCCGGCGGGGGCACCGCCAACGGCACCAAGGTGCAGATCTGGGCCTGCCACGGCGGCGTCAACCAGGTCTGGCAGCCCTACAACGGCGGCTACCGCAACCCCGCCTCCGGTCGCTGCCTCGACGATCCGGGCTTCTCCACGGCCGACGGCACGCAGCTCCACCTGTGGGACTGCCACGGCGGCTCCAACCAGAAGTGGACCGCTCTGACCGCCGGATGACCCCGCTCCCGGGACCTGAGCCCCTTCCGGGATCCGGTCCTGGAAAAACGTCAATCGGCGCGTGGCCGTACGGCTCGCGTCGAAGCATGTGCGTCGAAACGCTTCGACGCCACCACCAGTCCTGACATGCCGTCAATGGGCCAGTGGAAGTCACTCTCGCGGCAGAGGCCCTTGTTTCATACGAAACTTGTCCGTTACTTTTTGTCGCCTGAGGTGAAGCGCTTCGACGTCGCCGCAGGAAGACCGTCGCCGAGTGCTGCTTCCATCGGTTCTGACGCTCCGTCGGAGCACGACTCGACTCTCCGTACCCGAGGAACCGTCATGACGACTCGCAGCATCACCGACCGCCTGGGTGGCCTGGCCTTCGGCGGGGACTACAACCCCGAGCAGTGGGACGAGCCGGTCTGGAAGGAGGACGACGAGCTCATGAGCCGGGCCAGGGTCAACCTGGCCACGGTGGGCGTCTTCTCGTGGGCCCTGCTCGAACCGGAGGAGGGGCGCTACGACTTCACCTGGCTCGACGCCCACATCGACCGCCTGCACGCGAACGGCGTGGCCGTCGACCTGGCCACCCCGACCGCTTCCCCGCCGCCCTGGTTCACCCTGGCCCACTCCGATGCGCTGGCGGTCCGGGCCGACGGCACCCGCCTCGTCCACGGCAGCCGCGACACGTACTGCCTCGCCTCCCCCGCCTACCGCAGCGCGGCCCGCCGGATCGCCTCCGCGCTCGCCGAGCGGTACGGCGAGCACCCCGCCCTCGCTCTGTGGCACGTGCACAACGAGTACGGCACGCTCTGCTGGTGCGACCACGCGGCCGCCGCGTTCCGGGTGTGGCTGCGTGCCCGCCACGGCTCACTGGACGTCCTCAACGAGGCCTGGGGAACGGCCTTTTGGAGCCAGCGCTACACGTCCTGGGAGCAGGTGCTGCCGCCGCGCGCGACGCAGTACCACAAGAACCCCGGCCAGACAGTGGACTTCCACCGCTTCTGGGGCGACGAGATCATCGCCGCGTACTGCGAACAGCGCGACGCGATCCGCGCGCACAGCGACCGCCCGGTGACGACGAACCTGATGCTGCCCTACTACCTGAGGCTCAACCTGTGGGCCTTCGCACGCGAACTCGACGTCGTCACCTCCGACCAGTATCCGTCCGAGCCGGGCCTGGACTCCTCCGCCCACGTCGCCTTCTACGCCGACCGCTCCCGCTCCCTGGCCGGCGGCCGCCCGTGGCTGCTGATGGAACAGGGCACCAACACCCTCTACGACGGCGACCAGGTGCTCGGCAAGGAGCCCGGCGAGATCCTGCGCCACAGCCTCGGCCACATCGCGCGCGGTTCGGAGGGGGCGCTCTTCTTCCAGTGGCGCCAGTCCCGGGCCGGTGCCGAGACCTGGCACTCGGCGATGCTGCCGCACGCGGGTCCCGACAGCCGTATCTTCCGTGAGGTCACCCGGACCGGCGAGGCGGTCGCCCGGCTCGGCGAGCTGGCGGGATCCACGGTCACCGCGCCGGTCGCCGTACTCGACGACCCGGACGCCATGTGGGCGCTGGAGGTGGACGGCCTGCCCTCCGCCCGGCTGGACTACCACGCGCCGCTCGCCGAGGCGCACCGGGCGCTGTGGGACGCGGGGGTCACGGCCGACTTCGCCCACCCGGAGCACGAGTTGAGCAGCTACCGGCTGGTCATCGCCCCGTCCTTGTTCCTGCTGTCCGACAAGGGCGCCGAGAACCTGCGCCGTTACGTCGAGGGCGGCGGTACGCTCCTCGTCCAGCACGCGAGCGGATTCGTGGACGACCGCATGCACGCCCGGCTGGGCGGCTATCCCGCGGGCCCGCTGCGCGAGGTGCTGGGCATCCGCGTCGAGGAGCACCGGCCGCTGCGGACGGATGAACGCATCACCCTGTCGGACGGGTCGCACGGCACGGTCTGGAGCGAGTCCCTTCGCACCGAGGGCGCGGAGACGCTCGCCACCTACACCCACGGCATGCTCACGGGCAGCCCCGCCCTCACCCGGCACCGCTCCGGCATCGGACAGGGCTGGTACCTCTCCACCCGCCTGGACGACGCCGACTACGCCGCCCTGGTCGGCCGCCTGCTGAAGGAGGCCGGTGTCGAACCGGACGTGCCGGGCCTGCCGGCCGGTGTCGAAGCCGTCACCCGGCACGCACCCGACGGCCGCCGCTGGCAGGTCCTACTCAACCACACCCCCGAGGCCGTGCCCTTGCCGGAACCCGCCCACGACCTGCTCACCGATGCCCTCGCGCACGAACTGCCGCCCGGCGGTTGCGCGGTTCTGCGCGGGCACTGATCTCGAAAGGGCCGCCATGGCCAAGGAACAAGGGCCCTTCCACTGGGGGCACGAGGCCCTTCACCTCGCGATCGCCCTCGATGACGACTGCAGCCCGCGCCTCACGCACCTCGGACTGCCCGGCGAAGCGGCGGAGCATCCCCGGTGCATCCTTGCCCCTGGTGGAGGTGACGGCCGCGGGTCACGGCCGTGGCTGGTCGGGCGACCGCCTGATCGGGACCGACCTCGGCGGGCGTCTGCGCCACCGGAGCCACCGCGCGACCCACGACGGGGACTGGCACACACTGACCGTCCACCTCCACGATCCGGAAACCGGGCTGGTCGCGGAGGTGACCTACCGATCACCGGACGGCATCCCCGTGCTCCGCGGCGAGGTGACCCTGCGCAACGAAGGGCGGGCCGCGCCGCACCTGGAGTCGGTCAGCTCGCTCGCGGTGGGCTGCCTGACATCCCAGGATCCGGCGGCCATCGACGCCGCGGACCTGCTGTGGGCGGAGCACGACTGGCTCGCCGAATGCCGCCGGCAGCGACAGCCGATGCGCCTGACCACACCTGCCCACGGCGGACGGGTGGCCAACGGGCACGGCAGAGCCGGCTTCGCCCTCAATGGACAGGGCACCTGGTCCAGTTGCGGACGCCTCCCCATGGGCGGCCTGACGGACCGGCGTACCGGCCGCACCTGGGTGCGGCAGATCGAGCACAACGGCGGGGGCTGGCGCTGGGAGTGCGAAGAGCGGGACAAGGCGGCCTACGCGGCGCTGTGGCCTTCCCGCCTGGGACGACCCCTGGATCGCCCTGGCCCTGCACACTCCCGCCATCACCTACCTCACCGCCTGGCGCCGCCCCCGGAACCGACGCCACGGCGACGCTTCACCTGCCCCGGCTACGGGGCACCGCTGCCCGTGTCGACCTGCTCTACCCCTCGGTCGGTCGGGCCGTTTCCGCCTGGATGCCGACATGGCCGAGCTGAGCCTGACCCTGCCCACCGCGCCGTCCGCGGTCCTGCTCCGCATCACCCCCACGGACCCCGGCGCTCCCTGACACAGGCCCTGAACCACCCCACCCCGCATCACGAATCGACGAGAGGACCATCGGGTGCCCCCGCTGCGCCAGCCGGACGGACGCTCCGCCAACCCCGTGATCCCCGGCTTCCACCCCGACCCCAGCGTCTGCCGTGTCGGCGACGACTACTACCTGGCCTGCTCCAGCTTCGAGTACTTCCCCGGCGTACCCCTCTTCCACAGCCGCGACCTGGTGCACTGGACGCAGATCGGCAACGCCCTGGACCGCCCTGACCAACTGCGTCTGCCCGCCTCCATGCCGTCCTCCGGCGGGATCTACGCCCCCACCCTGCGCCACCACGACGGCCGCTTCTGGTTGATCGTCACCAACTGCAGCGAGGGCGGCGGCAACCTGATCGTCACGGCCACCGACCCCGCCGGACCGTGGTCGGACCCCGTCTGGGCGCCGGGTGTCCCCGGCATCGATCCCGACCTGGTCTGGGACGAGGACGGCACCTGCTGGTGCACGGTCGCCGGGGGCTCGCAGCTCCGTATCGACCCGTCCACCGGGCAGACGTACGGAACACCGCACAGAGTCTGGTCCGGCGGGCCCGGCGCCAAGGCCCCGGAGGCGCCGCACCTGTACCGGATCGGCGACTACTGGTACCTGCTCATCGCCGAGGGCGGCACCGAACGCGGCCACGCCGTGTCGATCGCCCGCGGCCGTACGCCTGCCGGCCCGTTCGAGCCGTGCCCGGCCAACCCGATCCTCACCCACCGCGGCACCGACCACCCCGTCCAGAACACCGGGCACGCCGATCTGGTCCAAGGCCCCGACGGCTCCTGGTGGATGGTCCTGCTCGGCGTCCGGCCGGGCGGCGGCACGCCGGGCTGGCACGTGCTCGGCCGGGAGACCTTCCTGGCCCCCGTGACCTGGGTGGACGACTGGCCGGTCGTCGGCGAGGTCGCCCTGGACCTGCCCGAGCTCCCGTGGCCGCTCTCCCCCAGCCCTGTAGAGGAGCAGCGGGACGACTTCGAGCTCGCCGAACTGCGACCGTCCTGGATCTCCCCGCGCGATCGGCCCGCCGAACACTGCACCACCGAGGAGCGCCCCAGCTGGCTGACCCTCCGCGCGCGGGGCAGCTCCCTCGACGAACCCGACGTGGTGTTCACCGGCCGACGCCAGCAGCACCTCGCGTGCCGGGCACGGACCCTGGCCGACCCGACGACAGGGCGCGGCGGCCTTGCCGTCCGGCTCGACGAGCAGCACCACTACGCGATCGAGGTGTCCGGCACGGAGGTACGGGTCATCGCGCGCGTCGGCTCCCTGCGCACGGTCGTGGCCGCACGGTCCGTGCCCGCCGGGCCGGTGGTCCTCGCCGTCACGATCGCGCAGCCGCCGTCGCCGCACGGACCGCGCACCGGACCCGACGTCGTCTCCTTCGGCGTCGAGCAGCCCGACGGCACGTACACCGAGTTCGCGACCCTGGACGGCCGCTACCTGTCGACCGAGGTCGCCGGCGGCTTCACCGGCCGCGTCATCGGCATGTACGCCGCGGAAGGCTCCGTCCACTTCGACTGGTTCGACTACGAGCCCCTCGACGGCTGAACCAGGCCCCCTCCACCCGTACGACCGACGGAAAGGCATGACACATGAAGGACATACGACACGCCGCGCAGCACCGCAGCCGGGGCCCAGGCCGCCTCGCCGCCCTGCTGCTGACGCTGGTCGTCATGCTGGGGCTGACCGGCGGCACCGCGCTGGCCGCGCCCGATGGCCACCGGAAGCCGTCGTGGCCGGTGGTCTGGGTTCCGGACAACCCCGTGGACGCCGTCGCGCGGATGCAGCCCAGCTGGAACCTGGGCAACACCCTGGACGCCATTCCGGACGAGGGGTCCTGGGGCAACGGGCAGACCACCAAGGCGACGTTCGACACCATCGCCGCGCAGGGGTTCCGCAGCGTCCGTATCCCGGTGACCTGGAGCGGCCACCAGTCCGCCACCGCGCCGTACACCATCGACGCCCCGTACATGGCCCGTGTCAAGCAGCTCGTCGACTGGGCGCTGGCCAGCGGCCTGTACGTCGTGCTCAACGTCCACCACGACTCGTGGCTGTGGGCCTCGAAGATGTCCACCGACCACGACAACGTGGTCGCCCGCTTCAACTCCACCTGGAACCAGATCTCCGCGGCGTTCCGGGACCGGCCGCGCTCCCTGCTCTTCGAGGGCATCAACGAGCCGCAGTTCGACAACGCCACGGCAGCGCAGAGGACCCAGTTCCTGCACGAGCTTCAGGTCTCCTTCCACTCCATCGTCCGTTCCTCGGGCGGCGTGAACACGAACCGCCTGCTCGTCCTGACCACGCAGGCCGGCAGCGGCGACCAGCCCCTCATGGACGACCTGTACGCCACGATCAGCGCGCTGAACGACCGTCAGCTGGTCGCGACCGTGCACTTCTACAGCTGGTACCCGTTCAGCGTGAACGTCGCGGGCGGCACCCTGTACGACGACGTCGCGCAGAAGCACCTGGAGGACTCCTTCGCCGGCATGCACCGCACCTTCGTCGCCAAGGGCATCCCGCTCTATCTCGGCGAGTACGGTCTGCTCGACTGGCCCAATCACTTCAGCCCCTCCCGCGTCGAGCGGGGCGAGGCGCTGAAGTACTTCGAGCACGTGGGCCACGGGGCGCGCAAGTACGGCATCACCACCGCCCTGTGGGACCCCTTCGCCTACCTGAACCGCGACACCCTCCAGTGGCGTGACCCGGCCCTGTTCGCCTGGATCAAGTCGAGCTGGACCACCCGCTCGGGTACGGCCTCCTTCGACAAGGTCTTCGTGCCGAAGTCCAGCCCGGTCACCGCCAAGTCCCTCACCCTGAACCTCAACGGCACCAGCTTCCGAGGGGTGTGGCAGGGCAGCACCAAGCTGGCCGCGGGACAGGACTACACCGTCTCCGGCAACCAGCTGACCTTCACCGCCAAGGCCCTGACCCGCCTGGTCGGCAACCGCGCCTACGGCGTCAACTCGACGCTCCAGGCCCGGTTCACCCGTGGGCTGCCCTGGAACATCGACATCGTCACCAACGACGTTCCGGCGCTGTCGGACGCCACCGGCACCACCGACTCGTTCACCGTCCCCACCCAGTACCGGGGTAACGACCTGGCGACCATGCACGCCACGTACGCCGACGGCACCAACGCCGGCCAGACGGACTGGACTCCGTTCCAGGAGTTCAACAGGGCGTTCTCACCGGACTACCCGAACGGCACGATCATCCTGACGCCCCAGTTCCTCAACGCGCTCCGCGACGGTGAACCGGCGACGCTGATCTTCCACTTCTACAGCGGCACCACCGTCACCTACCACGTCACCAAGGCCGGAAACTCGGTCACCGGCACGGTCTCCTGACCTGCCGCGCCCTCGCTCTGGCCGCCCGCTCCCCCGGGCGGCCAGGGCAAGTCGGCAGGACGGCTCACCCGCCGTCATGGGGTGGGCCCTGGTGTCAGCCGTCCAGAGAGTGTCGAAGCGCTTCGACGCATTGATGGACACGCGGCCAGCCTGACGCTAGGATCAGGGTCTACTACACATAAATGATACGCGCGCACGTCGAAGCGCTTCACAACTGGGAGAGCTGGATGGTAACCCTCGCCGAGGTCGCCCAGCACGCCGGAGTGTCGGCGAGCACGGTGAGCTATGTCCTCAGCGGCAAGCGGTCCATCTCCATGACCACCCGGCTGCGGGTCGAGCAGAGCATCCGCGACCTGGGATACCACCCGAACGCGGGCGCGCGCGCCCTGGCCAGCAGCAGGTCGAACATCATCGCGCTGATGGTTCCGCTGCGCACCGACATGTACGTGCCGGTGATGATGGAGATCGCCATCGCGGTCGCCACGACGGCCCGGACGCACGGGTACGACGTGCTGCTACTGACCGGCGAGGAGGGCCCCGACGCCGTCCGCCGCGTCACCGGCAGCGGACTCGCCGACGCGATGATCCTGATGGATGTCGAACTCGACGATGAGCGCCTGCCGTTGCTGCGCGGCACCGACCAGCCGTCCGTGCTGATCGGACTGCCCGCCGACACCTCGGGGCTGACCTGCGTCGACCTCGACTTCAAGGCGACCGGCGCGTTGTGCGTCGAGCATCTGGCGATGCTCGGCCACCGCGACATCGCCGTCATCGGCGAGGCCCCCGCGGTCTACGAACGGCACACCGGCTTCGCCGAGCGCACCCTCGACGGACTCCGCTCCAAGGCACGGGAGTTGGACATCAGGGTGCTGCACCGGCCGTGCGGGGGCGGCTACGACGCGATGGCCGTCACCCTCGCCCGCATCCTCGACGAGCGCCCGGACACCTCCGGGTTCGTCGTGCAGAACGAGCAGGCGGTCGAGCCGCTGCTCGCCCTGCTGCGCCGCCAGGGCCGCGCCGTGCCCGAGGACGTGTCGGTGGTCGCGATCTGCCCGGACCAGGTGGCCGTACAGGCCTCGGTGCGGCTGACGTCGGTCTCCATCCCCGCGCAGGAGATGGGCCGGCACGCGGTGGAGCGTCTGGTCGCCAAGCTCGACGGCTGCGGCACCGACGAAGTCGTGCTCCTCGCACCCGAGTTGACGGTTCGGGAGAGTACAGGGCCGGCGCCCTCAACCACCTCCTGACCCCGACAGCAGCGGGGCCGAGGTCGACCGCGCCCCAAGGACGCGGACCGACCTCGGCCCTGATGTCGGCTCAGCCGCCGGTGATGGTCAGGTTGTTGGTGGTGAAGTCGAGGCCGCCGGACGACGAGGTGATCTCATAGCCGAACTGGACGTCGCCGATCGTCTCGTTGCCGGGCATCCAGCCCTTGGTGTACGCGATCCAGTTGAGGATCGGCTTGATGTCCACGGTGCCGGAGTTGGAGTCGGACGTCCGCAGGAACGAGAACACCTGGTTCGACCCGTTGGTGCCCTTGTAGACGTTCCAGTTGTGGCCGCCGAGCGTGACGTTGGCCTGCCAGGTGCCGATCGGGCCGACCGCTCCGTTGGAGTTGACCCAGAGCGTGATCTCGTACTGGTGGTCGGTGTCCCAGATGTCGTACGACGTGTTGTACGCGCCGGACGACGGGACGCTGACGTTGTAGTTGCTGGTGAGCCAGCCGAGGGAGTCGATCGTCTTGTTGATCGTTTTCGTTGAGTTGGGGTAGGACTTGATGCCGCCGGTGTTGGGGTGGTTGGCCCAGACACCCCAGCCGGTCCCCGAGTTGGCCCAGACGCACTGGCTTCCTGTGCCGGAGCCCCAGACGTTGTTGTAGAGCTTGTAGCCGTCCAGGCCGGCGCTGCCCCATCGGTCGCAGGAGTTCCAGACTGCTGCCGAAGCGGGGGCGGCGGCCAGGCCGACGATGGCACCGAGAGCCGTCGCCGGGGCCAGTACCGCCGTGGTGATCTTGCGTATCGTGCTTTTGGCCATGGTGTCCCTTCCATGGGTGGGGGGAAAAGTGGGGGCACAACCGCGCCTCCTGATTGAGGACGTGGTCCTCTCCGGCGAGGGGATCGATCGGCTGAGCGTCGCCGGAAGAAGTCCTGACTTCGTACGCCCGTGAGCCGGCCCGCCGGGAGGGACGGCGGCAGCACGGGCAGGAGGGCGGCGTGGTCCTCCCGGCGGGCGGCCGGGTGCGGCTCCCAGGTGCCGTGGACGGGCCCGTTGATCGCGGTCACTGCCGGAGCACCGCCACGCCGTAGCGGCCGAGGGTCACCCGGTCGGTGACGGCCGTTCCCGTCAGGAGGTCGTGGTGGATGCCGGGCACCTCGACGGTCACCGGCTCGCGGCCGTGGTTGAGCACGAACAGCGCCTCGCCCCGCTGAACGGCCTCGACCTGCTCGGGAAGGCCGTCGAGCACCGGCCGGACGCCCGCGCCGTCGGCGATCCGGGCCAGCAGGTCGCGCAGCGCCTCCGGCTCCGGGAGCGTGGAGACGTACCAGGCCCGGCCCTTGCGCAGGACGGCGGGCAGGCCGTCGAGTTCACCGCCTTTGTACGGCACGGTCTCCTCGGCGGTGCCGTCGGCCTCCAGCTCCTCGGACCACAGGGACGCCCTGAAGCCCTCGCAGGTAACGGTCTCCCCCGCGTCCAGCGGCCACCACTCGTGCAGGGTGCGGATGCCGAACAGCTCGCGCAGCCGGAGATCCATGCCGCCGGCGCGGACCCGGTCGTCCTGGTCGGCGACGCCGGTCTGGAAGCCGCAGACGAGGGTGCCGCCCCGGCGGACATGGGCGAGGAGATTGTCGATCGCCGCGTCGGTGAGCGCGTACAGCTGCGGCACGATGACCACGGAGTACGGCGTCAGGTCGTGCTCGGGATGGGCGAAGTCGGTGGTGAAGTGCGCCTGCCAGAGGGCTCGGTGCCAGGCGCGCAGGATGTCCGGGTAGTCCACCTGGTTGGACGGGCGGCCGTCCTGGGCGCCGGCCCACCAGGCGTGCCAGTCGTGCAGGACCGCGATGTCCGTGGTGATGTTGCGGCCGGTCACCTCGGCGGCGATCCGCTCCAGCTCCGCGCCGAGCCGCTTGACCTCCTGGTAGGTCCGGCCCTCCTCCCCGGCATGGCTGACCATGCCGGAGTGGAACTTCTCCGCGCCCTGCCGGGACTGCCGCCACTGGAAGTAGCAGACGGCGTCGGCGCCCCGGGCCACGGCCTGCAGGGACCAGAGCCGGCCCAGACCCCGGGGCTTGGGATGGTTCACGCCCCGCCAGTTGACGGGTCCGGCGGCCTGCTCCATGAGCATCCACGGCCCGCGCGCCTGGGAGCGGGTCATGTCCTGGACGAGGGCGCCGCTCTGGGCGCCCAGCGGGTCGCGCGGATCCGGGTAGATGTCGACGGAGACGACGTCCTCCTCCTCGGCCCAGCGCCAGGCGTCCTGGCCGATCCACAGCGGCATGAAGTTGCTGGTGACCGGCAGGTGCGGGGTGTAGCGGCGAACGATGTCCCGCTCGGCGACGTAGCACTCCAGGAGCATGTCGGAGGTGAAGCGCCGGAAGTCCAGCACCTGGGTGGGGTTGCGCGTGTAGTGGGGCAGGCGGGGCGGCAGGATGCCTTCCCAGGTGTCGTAGCCCTGGCTCCAGAAGGCGGTGCCCCAGGCCTCGTTGAGGTCGTCGAGGGTGCCGTACTTCTCGCGCAGCCAGCGGCGGAGGGCGGCCGCGGCCTCGTCGCCGTAGTCGAAGGTGCAGTACTCGTTGTTGACGTGCCACATCGTCAGGGCCGGGTGGCCGCCGTAGCGGGCGGCGAGGTCCTCGGTGATGGCGGCGGCGTAGCGCCGGTAGGTGGCGCTGGAGTGCGAGAAGTGCTGCCGGCCGCCCCACCACTCGGTGCGGCCGTCCTCGGTGACGGGCAGCGTGTCCGGGTGCAGCCGGCCCATCCAGGGCGGGGGCGAGGAGGTCGGGGTGGCGAGGACGACCCCGATGCCGTTCTCGTGCATCAGGTCCATCAGCGTGTCCAGCCGGCCGTACTCCCGGGCGCCCGGCTCCGGTTCCAGCGTCGACCAGGAGAAGACTCCGAGGGTGACCGAGTTGACCCCGGCCGCCTTCATCAGCCGTACGTCCTCGTGCCAGGTCTCCTCGGGCCACTGCTCCGGGTTGTAGTCGCCGCCGAAGAGCAGACGGCCTCGTGTCGTATCGCTCAGGCCGGGCATCAGACGGGCTCCCCGGAGAGAACGGAGCGTCTGCTGAGGTGAGACGTGCTCATGACATACCTCGGTCCTTGCGAAGGGGAAGTCGAGCTGCGCACTGCGGCGGGACTCGGACCAAAGGGGCTTCAGCCCTTGACGGCTCCGGTGAGCATGCCCTTCTTGAAGTGCCGCTGGACGAAGGGGGAGGCAACCGCGACGGGGATCAGCGCGAGGACCATGACGGCCATCTGCAGCCCCAGCGAGGAGAGTTGTCCGGTGCGGACCGCCTGCTGGAGGCCGGTCGGCGCCTCGGTGTTCTTCTGGACCAGTTGGATGAGCACGTTCTGCAGTGGCATCATCTCCTGGTCGGTGAGGTAGATGGAGGCGTTGAACCAGGCACTCCAGTAGCCGACCGCGTAGAACAGCGAGATGACGGCCAGCACCGCGCGCGACAGCGGCATGATGATGGTCAGCAGGATGCGCAGGTCACTGGCCCCGTCGATGCGTGCCGACTCGGTGAGTTCGGGTGAGATCCCCATGAAGAAGGCTCGCAGGACGAGGATGTTGAAGATACTGACCGCGCTCGGCAGGACCAGCGACAGGTAGGAGTCGGTGAGGCCCAGCGACTGCACCAGAAGGTACGTCGGAATGAGCCCGGCCCCGAAGAACATGGTCGCCATCATGGTCATCAGGAAGAACCGATGGCCCAGACTCCCTGGCCGCGACAGGCCGTAGGCGGCCAGCACCGACACCGTCATCGAGAACAGCGTGCCGAAGAGCGTGACACCGACCGAGACCGTGATCGCCCGGCTGACCTGGCCTCCGCTGAGCAGTTCGGTGTAATTGACGAAGGTGATGCCCTGGGGGATCACGACGAGGCCGCCGACCCGGTCGATCACGGATTTGGGAGAGAGGCTGGTGATGATCACGATCCACAGCGGACCGAGCACCCCCAGGCAGCAGAGCAGGAGGAAGCCGCTCTTGGCGGTGAGTCCTGCCTTGTTCGGCGGTTCCTCCCACGCGGGGCGGGCGGGAGCCTTGAGGCTGCGGATGAGCTGCGTGTTGAGGCTCATTTCTTGTACACCCCCTGCTCGCCCAGCAGGTGCGCGAACTTGTTCGCGCCCAGGACAAGACAGATTCCGATGAGTCCCTTGGCCAGACCGACCGCGGCCGCGTAGCTGAAGTCGCCGTTCTGGATGCCCATGTTCCACACGTACGTGTCGAGGACCTCGCTGACCCCCGCGCCGACCGCGTCCCGCTGGAGCAGGAACTGCTCGAATCCGACGCTCAGCGCGTCGCCCACCCGCAGGACCAGCAGCAGCGCGATCACCGGGCGCAGCGCGGGCAGCGTCACATGCCACATGCGTCGCCAGCGCCCCGCGCCGTCCATGGCGGCGGCCTCGTACAGGTCGGTGCTGACGGCGGACAGGGCCGCGAGGAAGACGATGATCCCCCAGCCTGCGTCCTTCCACACGGCCTGCGCGGTGACCAGATACTTGAAGAGGTCCGCGTCGGTCATCAGATCGAAGCCGCTCCACCCGTGCTGCTCCAGGGTCTGCGCGAGGATGCCCGCGCCGCCGAGGATCTGCTGGAAGACGGTGACCACGAGGACCCAGGAGAAGAAGTGCGGCAGATACATGATCGCCTGCGCCACGGCCCGCACCCGGGGCCGGATCACGCTGTTGATGAGCAGCGCGAGAGCGATGGGGATCGGGAAGAAGAGCACCAGTTGGAGCACGAACAGCACGAGGGTGTTCTTCGTGGCGCTCCAGAACAGCGGGTCGTCGAGCATCCGCGCGAACTGCTCCACGCCGGCCCAGGGACTGTGGAAGATCGCCGTGATGCCGTTGCTGGAGTGGTACGGGTCGTAGTCCTGGAAGGCGACGATGTTGCCGAGCAGCGGGCCGTAGTTGAAGAGCAACAGCAGCACGATGACGGGCACCGTCATCAGGATGAGCGTGCGGTCGCGGCGCAGCCGGATCCGCCAGGGAACCTTGCCGGCCGTGCTCGTCCCGCGCGGCGCCCGTGCCTTCGCCGCGGCGGTGGCGACCGCGACCGTCGGCTCCTCGACGGCCGCGGCGGCACGGGTCCCGTCGGGCCGGCTCCCGGCCGTGATGGACATCAGTTGCCGCTGCCGTTCTTGTCGAGGAGTTCCTTGTACCAGTCGCGCAGCTCGTCGCCGCCGGAGGACCTCCAGGTGGAGATGGCGGCCTGCACGTCGGAAAGCTTCTTGTTACCCCGCACGTAGTCGATCTGCAGTTGCTCATGCTGGCTGGCGATGTTGGCGTAGCGGGTCGGCTCGACGATGGTCATGCCGTACGTGGACGTCTTCTTCATGAAGGTCCCCATCCGCTGCTGCCACTCGACCTGCTTGCGGGCGACATCGGGGAAGTCGGGGTGGGCGAAGTAGGGAGCCGGGGCCGCAAGCATCGACCAGGCGTTGATCACCTCGGAGTTGCCCTGGTCGTTCTTGACGGGGGCGCCGTCCTTGACCGTGTAGTGCGTGCCCTCGACGCCGTAGTCGACGAGCATCCGCTCCTTGGTGCCGTAGGGCGCTGCCGAGAAGTTGGCGGCGGCCAGCGCGTTCTCCACGGTCTCCTTCGAGGCGCCCTTGCGGATCAGCGACCAGAGGGTGGCGGGCGAGGACGCCCACAGCGTCGGGTTGCCGCCGTCGGCTCCGAAGATGTCCATGGCGTCGATCTGGAAGCCCGGGTTGGCCTGGGCCTGTTCGGCTGCCTTCTGGTACCAGGCGGACATGTCTCCGTTGAAGACCAGGATCTGTCCGGCGGTGAAGCGCTGGCCCGCGTCGCCGGAGCGCGCGCTGTCGTCGGGATGGACCACGCCGGCGTCGAACAGCTTGCGGGTCCACTCCAGGGCTTCGAGGTATTCGGGCCGCTCGATGGCGTACCTCAGCTTGCCGTCGTCATCGATGTTCCATTTGGGACAGGCGCCGAAGATGCTCCCCGAGACCCAGCTCATGTCACCGCAGGCCCACACCTTGGCCTTGGCACTGGTGGCGTCCTTGGCCCAGCTGAGGAACTCGTCGGCCGACTTGGGTACGGACCAGCCGTTCTTGTCGAAGAGGTCCTTGCGGTAGTAGGGCACGATGAAGCTCGCGGGGGCGGCGGACATCGGAATACCGCGCAGCGCGCCGCCGAAGATGCCCATGCGCCAGGCGTCGGACGGAATCGCGGCCAGGTTCGGGTACTTCTTGACCTTGTCGCCCGCCAGGTAGGGGCCGAGGTCCATGAACTTCGCGGTGACCGCGTTCGCGATCTTGCCGACCAGATGCCAGTTGGCCACGACCACCATGTCGGGTACGGAGTTGGAGGCGAGGACGGCGCCGAGCTTCTCGCCGTAGGTGATGCCGTCCTGGTTCTGCCAGGTGACCTTGGTGCCCGCCGCCGCGTCGACCGCCTCGTAGTACGCGCACCCGGCCTTCGGCGGGGTGCCCCAAAGCGGGGACATGACCTTGAGGGGAGCGCCGGTGCCGAGCTTGTCCGGGACCGAGGTGGCGAGGGCCGCGAGGTCGACCTTGGCGATGTAGCCGTCCGACGAACCGTTCTTCGACGGAAGGTCCGGCTTGGCGACCGTGCTGGCGACGTATGTCGGGAGCAGCTTGTCGGCGCCCTTGCCCGCCGTGGTCCCCTCTGGCGACCCGCTGCCCGAACCGCCGCAGGCGGTGAGCAGCGGCATCCCCCCGGCCACCGCTGCGGTGGCGATCGCCGTGGAGGCGAGAAAGCTTCTCCGGCTCGGTCCGGAGGAGGCGGCATTCGGCGTCATTGCGTCAACCCTTCATGGCGCACCTGGACACCCGGCGGTGGGCCGTCGGCTGCGGTGTCGTGACTGGAACTGACGGAGCTGAAGCGGTCATCCAAAACGACTGCGACGCGATTGGCAGTCGAAGCGCTTCGATGTTGCAGCGAGGTTAAGGGAACACCCAGGGGCGCACAAGGGTCGCTTCCGAGATTCTTCCGAGGTCTGGCAGGGACTCTTCGTCTGCCCTGCTTGATGTAACGGTGCTGATCTCTTGACACTCACCCTGGTGCCTGATGAGCATCGAAGCGCTTCGAATACATTCATCGCTCCACTCAGGGGGATCCCAGATGTCCGCACACACGCCGCACACACCACCACCTTTCCGCGATCCTCAGCTGCCTGTCGCGAAGCGCGTCGACGACCTTCTGTCGCGGCTCACCCCCGACGAGAAGATCGGACCACCCTCTGTTGGGCCGCAACGAGGAGGGCTACTCGGAGGACCCGAAGCTCACCTCGGCGCCGTACGCGGTCGATCACGCGGAGGTGCCGGCGCTGCTGTGGACGGCCCACGGCGGCCAGGCGGCCAGGCGGCCGGCACGGCCCTGGCCCGGACGCTGGCCGGCGACGTCTCGCCCGCCGGCCGCCTCCCGCAAACCTGGTACGCCGACGACTCGGACTGCGCGGCCCGGTGCGGCTCGCGCGCGTCGCCTTCTCCGTCTGAGGTCCGCATCAAGCCCGAGCGCGCCGGGGTGGCGTGCCCTCGGCACGCCACCCCGAGGACGCTCAGCCGATCTTGGTCATGTTCCAGTTCTGCGCGGCGCCGCCGTTGGCGGACCACTGGATGACCGGGTTTCCGTCCCCGCTCGCGTAGGAGTTGTCCAGCACCTTTTCGCTGTGCCGGTTGGTGAGCCGGAACGCACCCCCGCCCAGCGCGGTGACCGCCCACTGCTGTCCCTGACCGCCGCTGTCGGTGCGCTGCACCATCACCGCGCCGTCGGAGGTGCTGCCGTTGTCGTCGAGGGCCTTGCCGCTGCGGACACAGAGCAGTTTGTAGTAGCCATGGCCCAGGTCGGTGACCGTCCACTGCTGCGGGGAACCTCCGTTGGGGGTCCACTGGATGACCTGGCCGCCCTCGGTGGTGGTGTTGGCGTTGTCGAGGGCCTTGCCGTTGTGAGCGCTGACCAGCCGGTAGACGCCGCCCGCGAGGACCGCCGGCATGCCGCTGACCTCCACGCAGACCACGGAGTCGGTCGCGCTGGGCGCTGTGGGCGGCACGCTGACGTTGATCTGGCCGCCGCTGGCCGTGTAGGAGAGCGAAACCGATGGATTGTTCATCAAGTAGACGCGGCTGATCGTGTTGTGGACCGCCGGGATCGGCAGGGTGCCGCCCGTCGGCCACGTGAAGACGTGGGCGAAGAGCTTGCCGTTCTTCTTGGTGATCCTGCCCCAGGACGGCTCGCCTGCGAAGGGGCTGCCGCTGGTGCCGTGGATGCTGTCGGCGTGGGTGGCCATCCAGGAGGCGAGTCCGCCCAGTACCGTCGTCGTCGCGGCGGTCACGGTGCCGTCACCCTTGGGGCCGATGTTGAGCAGGTAGTTGCCGTCCCGGGAGACGACCGTGACCATCTCCTGGACGATGTCCTTCACGGGCCTGTAGTTGTCCTCGGCCCAGTCGGTGTAGCCCCACTGGCCGTTCATGGTGGCGCAGGTCTCCCACGGCCGGTCCAGCGGCGTGGCGGGCACGGTCTGCTCCGGGCAGGCGAAGTCACCCAGACCGAGGTCCCGCTTGACACGTTCGTTGATGACGAGTCCTGGTTTGCGGGCCATCAGCCAGCTGTAGAGGTCCTCGCCGTCGGCCTTGGTCCACCAGTCGGTGAGCGTGGGGCCGGCCGGGTTGGCGCACCAGTCGCCGTCGAACCACAGGAGGGCCGGGTCGTAGCGGTCCAGCAGTTCCTGCAGCTGGGCCTTCATGTCGTTGATGTAGGCGGTGCGGGCGGTCTGCGACGACATGTCGGAGAAGAGGGTGCCCCGGTTGATGGTCTGGGAGGGGTGGCTCCAGTCCAGGATCGAGTAGTAGAGCCCGAACTTGATGCCCCGCTTCTCGCACTCGGTCTTCAGCTGGGCCAGCAGGTCGGGCTGGTAGCCGTTGTAGTCGCGCAGGTTGTACTGCTTGGTGCCGGTGGTGTCGGTGAAGCCCGCGACGTCGGAGTCCCACATCGCATAGCCCTCGTGGTGCTTGGCGGTGATCACGAGGTATTTCATGCCGGCGTTCCTGGCCAGTTCGGCGATGGTGGCGGCGTTGAAGTTGTTCGGGTTGAACGGGGTGGTCACCTGGGTCTGGTAGTCGGCCTTGTTCCAGTTCTCGGCGGAGAACGCCCACTCGCCGTGGCCGCGGTAGGAGTAGGACCCGAAGTGGATGAACATGCCGAACCTGGCCTGGTACCACCAGTCCAGCTTCGAGGGGACGTTGTAGGCCTGGGCGGTGGCGGGCCACAAGGCCTGCGGCAGACCGAACGCCGCGGCGCCGCCGGCGAGGGCAGCGGCCTTGATCAGGGAGCGTCGGCTGAGGGGGGAGGAGGACATCGTTCGACTCCTGGAAATGGATGGGCGTGGACTGGGGATGACGAAACGTTTCAGTGAGTGATGCGGCACGGCACCGGGCGCTATGCGTCCACCACCAGGACGATGTCCAGGGTTCTGGGCCCGTGCACGCCCTCGACACGCTCCAGCTCGATGTCGCTGGTGGCCGAGGGGCCGGAGATGAGTGTGAGCGGCCGGCGGGGGTCGAGCCGGCTCAGCGCCTCGGGCACGTCGGGGACGATCTGGTCCACCCGGACCACGCAGACGTGCTGGTCCGGCAACAAGGTGAGGGCCCTGCGTCCCTGGCCGGGTCCGTGGTCGAGGGCCACGGTGCCGGTGACGGCGATCGCGGTGGCAACGGTGGTGACCACGGCGTCCGCCCCGTCGAGTTGTCCCACCGTCAGCGGCGGCGTGTCTTCCAGCCGCGACCAGGGCCCCTCCGGGAGCAGGTACTCGGGAAACCCGGGCGGCACCACCAGGGTCCGTGCACCGGTGCGGGCCAGCGCGCGCCCGACGGCCGCCGCCGCACCGGCCGCCGGAACTCGGACCACAGTGGCGCGGTACTCGCCGGCACGCTCGGCGAACAGCCCGACGACGTCCGGTCCCGCGTGGTCGGCGCGTGGAGTGGCCGGGATCGGTATGTCGTCGGGGTTCTCCGATCCGGGCACGTCGGCCAGGGCTCCCCGTACCGCTCTCAGGACGGTCTCGCGGCCGTTCATCGTTCTCCCTTCCCCTCCGTCGTCGCAGGGCTGTCCTCGTTCACGGGTGTTCTCGTCCGGCGCCACCAGGCACGGAAGGTCTCCCGGGGCGGCAGGGGCGTGTCACGGCTGTCGGACCAGCGGGCGAACGGACCCGGCAGGGCGCCGATCCTGCCGTCACGGGCCACCAGCCGGGCCCCGAGGGCGGCGAGCTTCTGGGCCGCAGCCAGTCGGCCCGGGGAGGACATGGCGGCGCCCGCGGCCCTCATGGCGAGCGCCTCGATGGTGGGCAGGCGCCTGTTCCGCCGCCCTGCCTCCACGGCCTTGGCACGCAGATGGACCAGTACCTCGGGAATGTCGATCTTCACGGGGCAGGCGTCGTAGCAGGCGCCGCAGAGGGTCGAGGCGAAGGGCAGGGAGGCCGCGTTCTCGATGCCGACGAGCTGCGGGGTCAGTACGGCGCCGATCGGGCCGGGGTAGACGGATCCGTAGGCGTGGCCGCCCGTGCGCTCGTACACCGGGCAGACGTTCAGGCACGCCGAGCAGCGGATGCAGGCGAGGGCCTGGCGGCCCACCTCGTCGGCCAGCGTCGCGGAGCGGCCGTTGTCGAGGAGGACCAGGTGGAAGTTCCTGGGGCCGTCGCCCTCGGTGACGCCGGTCCACAGGGAGGTGTACGGGTTCATGCGCTCGCCCGTCGACGAGCGGGGCAGGAGCTGGAGGAAGACGTCCAGGTCGGCGAAGGACGGCAGGACCTTCTCTATGCCCATCACGGTGATCAGCGTCTCGGGCAGGGTCAGGCACATCCGCCCGTTGCCCTCAGACTCCACCACCACCACCGTCCCGGTGTCGGCGGCGGCGAAGTTGGCGCCCGAGACGGCCACCTTGGCCCGCAGGAACTTCTCCCGCAGGTGGAGCCGGGCCGCCTCGGCGAGATCGCGGGGATCGTCGGAGAGCCCTTCGGGAGCCGGCCTTCCCCACTCCCCCATCTCCCGCCGGAAGATCTCCCGGATCTCGGAGCGGTTGCGGTGGATGGCCGGCACCAGGATGTGGGACGGGCGATCGCGGCCCAACTGCACGATGAGTTCGGCGAGATCGGTCTCGTAGGCGCGGATGCCGGCGTCGGCGAGCGCCTCGTTGAGGCCGATCTCCTGGGTCGCCATCGACTTGACCTTGACGACCTCACGCGTTTCATCGTCACTGCCGCCGGTCGCCCGCACCAGGCAGGTGACGATGCGGTTGGCCTCGGCGGCGTCCGCCGCCCAGTGGACCACTCCGCCCGCGGCGGTCACTGCCTTCTCCAGGCGGAGGAGATGGTGGTCGAGGTGGCGCAGGGTGTGACGTTTGACGGCTGCGGCCGTCTCGCGCAGTTCCTCCCAGTCCTCCAGTTCGGCGGCGACCGCCAGCCGCTTGTCCCGGATGGTGCCGGTCGCCCGGCGCAGGTTCGCCCGCAGTTGGGTGTCCGCGAGCGCGGTACGCGCCGCCTGGGGGAAGGCCGGGGTGCCCAGCCATACGACGTTGTCGGCGCCGCTCACCGTACGTCCCCTTCCGTGGAGGCCAGGATCTCGGCCAGGTGCATCGTGCCGACGCCGGTACGCAGGCGGGACAGGCCGCCGCCGATGTGCGCGAGACAGGAGTTGTCGCCCGCGGACACGAACTCGGCCCCGGTGCCCATGACATGGCGCATTTTGTCGGCGAGCATGGCGTTGGACACGTCTGCGTTCTTCAGCGCGAAGGTGCCGCCGAAGCCGCAGCAGGACTCGGCGGCGGGCAGTTCGACGAGGTCGATGCCCTTCACGGCGCGCAGCAGCCTGAGCGGCCGGTCGCCGACCCGGAGCATGCGCAGCGAGTGGCAGGTCGGGTGGTAGGTGACGCGGTGCGGGAAGTACGCGCCTACGTCGGTGACGCCGAGGACGTCGACGAGGAGTTCCGACAGCTCGTACACCGTCGGCGCCACTCGCTCGACCGCCTCGGTGAGGGCGGCGTCCCCGTACTGGGCGGCCACCACCCGGTGGTGGTCGCGCACCATGCCCGCGCAGGACCCGGAGGGAGCGACGACGGCGTCGTAGCCCGCGAAGACCTCGGCGAAGCGGCGCACCATGGGCATGGTCTCGGGCCGGTAGCCGGTGTTGAAGTGCATCTGGCCGCAGCACGTCTGGTCCCGCGGGAACTCCACGGTGTGGCCGAGGCGTTCCAGCAGTGCGGTCACCGCCCGGCCGGTGCGGGGGAACATCGTGTCGTTGAAGCACGTGATGAAAAGGGCTATGCGCATGGGGATTCCTGGGGCGGGACCGGGGGTGCGGTGACTAGGCCGTAGGTCCGCACGGCCGTGCCGGTGAAGACGTCGCGGCGCTCGGCCGGGCTGAGCCCGGCCGTCACGTCGCCGGCGGCGGCGACGACTTCGGCGTAGGTGGCGGCGAGCCGGCAGACGGGCCAGTCGGAGCCGAACATCAGCCGCCCGGGGCCGAAGGCGTCCAGGACGGTGTCGGCGTACGGCCTCAGGTCATCGACCGTCCAGGAGCCCCAGTCGGCCTCGGTGACCATGCCAGAGAGTTTGCAGACGGTGTTGGGAAGGGCGGCGAGGCGCCTGATCCGCTCCGCCCAGGGGGCGAGTTCGCCGGACGCGATGGGCGGCTTGCCGAGGTGGTCGAGGACGAAGGTGAGGCCGGGCAGGCGCTGCGCGGCCTCTACGGCGGCCGCGAGCTGGTGCGGCTTCACCACGAGGTCGTAGACGAGTCCCGCTCCGGCGATCGCGGTCAGGCCGCGCAGTGCCTGCGGGCGCACGAGCCAGCGGGGGTCCGGCTCGCCCTGCACCTGGTGGCGCATGCCCACCAGGTGCTCCCCGCCGGGGCCGGCCCGCAGCCCGGCGAGGGTGTCGGCGACGTCGGGTGCGGTCAGGTCGGTCCAGCCGACGACGCCGGTGACCAGGTCGCTGCGCGCGGCCATGGCCAGGAACTCGGGGGTCTCTTCCGGCACGGTGATCGTCTGCACCAGCACGGTGGCGGTGACACCGGCCGCGCGGGCCTGCGGTGTCAGGTCGGCGAGCGAGAAGTCCCTGCGCAGCGGGGCGAGTTCGGGCCCGGTGATCCAGTCCTGGTCGCGCACGGACAGGTCCCACACGTGGTGGTGGGCGTCCACGATTCCCGGCCCGTGGTCCGCCCCGGTCACAGCTCCCACACCACCGGCAGCGAGGCGTCCGCGCCCTGCGCGGAGTAGTCGTGGACGACGTCCAGCAGCTCGTCCATCCGCGCCTGCCAGGCGATGTTGACCGGCAGCTTCTCGAGTTCGGCGATCACCGCCTGGTAGTCCTGGACCTCCAGTACGTGGAACAGGTCGGTGCCGCTGCGCCATATCGTCCACTCGCTCACCCCCGCGGCGCGGATGGCTGCGGTCAGCTCCTCGGGCACCTGCCGGTGCGCGGCGTCGTACTCCTCGGTGCGGTCGACGCGGACCTTGGTGTGCAGGGCGACCTTCATGACGTCTCCTTCCATGACGGCTCCTTCGGCGACGGGGTTTCCCCTATGGGCGCGGTGACGGGTACGGGGGTGTCCGGGTCCAGCAGGCCCTCGGCGCGCAGCTCGTCCCACAGGGCGTCCGGTATCGGGCGCCGCAACTGCTCGACGGTGTCGCGCACCTCCTCGGGGGAACGGGCACCGGTCAGGACGCTCGCCACGGACGGGTGGCCGAACGGGAAGCGCAGCGCGGCGGCTCGCAACGGCACGCCGTGGCGCTCGGTGACCGCCAGCAGCCGCAGTGCCCGGTCGAGCACCGGCTGCGGGGCCGGCCCGTAGTCGTAGGTGGCACCCGGCCGGGGGGCGGTCAACAGACCGGAGTTGAACACTCCGCCGATGACGACGCTGCGGCCGCGGGCGGCCGCCTCCGGGAGCAGTTCGGTGAGCCCGTCCTGTTCCAGGAGGGTGTAGCGGCCGGCCAGGAGCACCACGTCGATGTCGGTCTCGCGCAGGAAGCGGGCGGGCAGGGCGGACCGGTTCATGCCGATGCCGATCGCCCCGACCGCGCCTTCCCCGCGCAGCCGCTCCAGCGCCGGGTACGCCTCGCGCAGCGCCTGCTCGGCGTGGTCGTCCGGGTCGTGCAGCAGGGCGATGTCGACGCGGTCGAGGCCGAGGCGTTCCAGGCTGGCCTCGAGGGAGCGCAGCACTCCGTCGGCGCTGAAGTCCCAGACCCGGCGGTGGGTGGCCGGGACGGCGAAGCCGTGGGCGAGGTCGTGGTCCATCTCGTCCCCGGGGCCGCCCCGCGGGCTCGGCACGAGGAGCCGGCCCACCTTCGTGGAGAGGGTGTAGGTGTCGCGGGGGCGGCCGCGCAGGGCGGCACCGAGCCGCCGTTCCGACAGGCCCAGTCCGTAGTGGGGGGCGGTGTCGAAGGTGCGGACACCGGCGTCCCAGGCCGCGTCCACGGTGGCGCGGGCGGCCTCGTCGGTGACCGGGTGGTAGAGGTTGCCGAGGGCCGCGCAGCCCAGGGCGAGCTCCGAGACCGGTACCGCGGTGCCGCCCAGGCTGGTGGTCCTCACGACCGGGCCGCCGGGCGCAGCCGCAGTCCCTGCATGCCGCCGTCCACCGCGAGCGCGGTGCCGGTGACGGACGCCGCGGCCGGACCGGCCAGGTAGACGACGGCGGCCGCCACCTCGTCGGCGGTCACCAGACGGCCCATCGGCTGGCGGGCGCTGAGGGCGGCCCGTTCGGCCTCGGGGTCGTCGGCGGCGTCGAGCAGCCGGGCCACCCACGGGGTGTCGGCGGTACCGGGGTTGACGCAGTTGACGCGGATGCCCTCACTGACGTGATCGGCGGCCATGGCCAGGGTGAGGGACAGCACGGCGCCCTTGCTGGCGGAGTACAGGGCGCGCTGCGGCAGTCCGGCGGTGGCCGCGATGGAGCAGGGGTTGACCACGGACGCAGTGCCCGGACGGGCAATGGCAGCGCGGCGCAGGTGGGGCAGGGCGGCCCGGGTGGTGCGGACCATGCCGATGACGTTGACGTCCAGGACGCGGTGCCACTGTTCGTCGGGGTTGTCCTCGACGGTGCCGGCGGCACCGATGCCCGCGTTGTTGACGAGGATGTCGATGCCGCCGAGCCGCGTGGCCGCCTCCTCCACGGCGGCGCGTACGGAGGCGTCGTCGCCGACGTCGGCCTTGAGGCCGAGCAGCGGTTCGGGTACGCCTTCCGGATCGAGGTCGAGTACGGCGACGGCCGCGCCCCGCGCCGCCAGCGCGCGGGCCGTGGCGAGCCCGATACCGGACGCGCCGCCCGTGACGAGAGCCCTGAGGCCGGTCAGTTCGGTCATGCCGCTTCCTTCTGCGCGGCGCGGTCGGCCACCCAGAACGTGCCGTCCGGGTAGAGGTACTCGGCGATGGACTCCTCACGCATGGTGGCGGAGAAGCCGGGGGCGAGCGGCGCGGTGTAGTGCCCGTCCCGGATCACCACCGGCTCGATGAAGTGCTGGTGGAGGTGATCGACGTACTCGATGACGCGGTTCTCGGTGGTTCCGGAGAGGGCAAGGTAGTCGAACATCGACAGGTGCTGCACCAGCTCGCACAGTCCCACTCCGCCGGCGTGCGGGCACACCGGCACCCCGAACTTCGCGGCGAGCAGCAGGATCGCGAGATTCTCGTTGACCCCGGCGACCCGCGCCGCATCGATCTGGAGGACGTCGATGGCGCCGGCCTGGAGGAGCTGCTTGAAGACGATCCGGTTCTGCACGTGCTCGCCCGTGGCCACCTTCACGGGGGCAACGGCCTGCCGTACGGCCGCGTGGCCGAGGACGTCGTCGGGGCTGGTCGGCTCCTCGATCCAGTACGGGTCGAACTCGGCGAGCGCGGTGGTCCACCTGATCGCCTCGGGTACGTTCCACCGCTGATTGGCGTCGATGGCGATGCGGATGCCGTCACCGACGGCGGCACGGGCGGTGCGCAGCCGGCGGATGTCGTCGCTCATGTCGGCGCCGACCTTGAGCTTGATCTGCGTGAAGCCGTCGGCTACGGCCTGCTTGGCCAGCCGGGTGAGCTTGTCGTCGGTGTAGCCGAGCCAGCCCGGGGAGGTGGTGTAGCCGGGATATCCGCTCTCCAGCAGGGTTGCCTCACGTTCCGCGAGCCCCGTGCGGCCCTCCCGGAGGAGCGTGAGGGCGTCCTCGGGGGTGAGGGCGTCGGCGATGTAGCGGAAGTCGACCTGGGAGACCAGCCACTCCGGCGAGGCGTGGGCGAGCAGCCGCCACAGAGGCTTGCCCTCCCGCTTGGCCGCCAGGTCCCACACGGCGTTGACCACGGCGCCGATCGCCATGTGCATCACGCCCTTCTCGGGGCCGAGCCAGCGCAGCTGGCTGTCGCCGATCAGGTCGCGGCTGACCGATCCCGGATCGGCGCACAGCTCCGATAGGGAGCGGCCCACGACGTGGGGCCGCAGTACGTCGATCGCGGCGACCTGGACGTCGTTGCCGCGTCCGATGGTGAAGGCGAAGGCGTGTCCTTCGTGTCCGTCGCCGGCGTCGGTGCGCAGTACGACATAGGCGGCGGAGTAGTCGGGGTCCGGGTTCATCGCGTCGGAGCCGTCCAGTTCCCGCGAGGTGGGGAAGCGGACATCGTAGGTGTCGACGGCGGTGATCCGAGCGGAGGTTGCAGTCAAGGTGGTGCTGCCTTTCACGCTTGGGCGAAGGTCTGGCGCTGGCTGCCGAGGCCGTCGACGGAGAGCTCGACCGTGTCGCCGGGGCGCAGGTAGGGAGTGCCGGGGAGGCCCAGAGCCACGCCCGCGGGCGTACCGGTGTTGATCACGTCGCCCGGCTCCAGGACCATGTACTGGCTCAGGTACCACACGATGTGGTCGACGGTGAAGATCATGTCGCTGGTGTGACCGTCCTGCCGCTTCACACCGTTGACGCTCAGGTACAGGCCGAGGTTCTGCGGGTCGCCGGCCTCGTCGGAGGTGACCAGCCACGGGCCGAGCGGGTTGAAGGTCTCGCACGACTTGCCGAGGTCCCACTGCGGCGAGTACTCCAGCTGGAATTCCCGCTCCGATACGTCGTGGCTGATCGTGTACCCCGCGATCACGGCCCGCGCGGCATCCGGTCCGTCCAGGTAGCGCGCCCGTCGGCCGATGACGACCGCGAGTTCGACCTCCCAGTCGGTCTTCACCGATCCACGGGGGATCAGCACCTCGTCGTACGGGCCGACAACCGTGCCCGGGTCCTTCATGAACACCACCGGACGCGCGGGAACCGCCGCGCCGGTCTCGGCGGCGTGTTCGCGGTAGTTCAGGCCGACGCAGACGACCTTGCCGGGGCGGGTGACGGGCGCCCCGATGCGCAGGCCGTCGCGGTCCAGTTCGGGCAGCTCTCCCGTCGAGACCGCCGCACGGGCCCGGTCGATCCCCCGGGAGGCGAGGAAGACGCCGTCGATGTCCCGGGTCACGGAGGACACGTCCAGCAGCCGACCGTCGTCGACGCGTACGGCGGGCCGCTCTTCACCTGGGGATCCGACTCGTAGCAGTTTCACCGGGCAGCTCCCTTGCCGTTCGTACGGGCTCCGGTCATCCGCGTGGCCTGTCAGTCATCGGATGTATCCCGGACCACAGCGACTTTAGGCACGGAGATCGCAGCTGACAATGGATTCCTCGGATGTATTTCCTCGCCGTTTCCGTCGGCGCTCTCACAGCGCGGCTCTTCCCCTGGTCGCCCGGGGACAGGGGAACACCGCACGCCCCGCCATCCGATGAATCCCGGGCGGTCCGGGGCACGTTCCGTGAAACGCCGTTGCCCGTGCAGTCGGACATCGGGCGGGTCAAACGGAGTCGGGGCGATACCACCACGCTCTGCGGCGCGATGGCCCAGCACATCGCCTGGTCGCGCACTCTTGTCAACCTCGGCAACGTCGTCGTAACGTCCCGTCCGAGATACATCGGAGGACTGGCCGGATCATTCGGTGCGCCCGTCCGGCGCCCCCGCCGCCTTCCGCAAGACGCGTACGCCACCCCGCCCACCGTCGCCCTGCGCCCCGCGCCCCTGGCTGAGGAGAGAACACGGCCATGAAGCCCACTCGAACCCGCTCCACCGCCGCAGCCGCAGCCGTCCTCGCGGTGCTGGCCCTCGCTACCGCGTGCAACCGCGAGGGCGCCGGCTCGGCCGCCCCGGGCGGCGGCAAGTCGGTCATCGGCATCGACCTGCCCCGCTCCGACTCCGACTTCTGGAACTCCTACGCCCAGTACCTGAAGAACGACATCAAGGCCGACGGCATCAACGCGCTACCGCTGAGCAACTCGCAGAACGACGTCACCAAGCTGGTCGCCAACATGCGGGTGTTCCAGAACACGGGCGCCAAGGCCGTCGTCATGGCACCCCAGGACACCGGCGCCGTCACCTCCACCCTGGAGACCCTCGCGTCGAAGAAGATCCCGGTGGTGAGCGTCGACACCAGGCCCGACAAGGGCGCCGTCTACATGGTTGTCCGAGCCGACAACAGGGCGTACGGCACCAAGGCGTGCGAGTTCCTCGGCAAGCAGCTGGGCGGCCAGGGCAAGGTCGCCGAGTTCCAGGGCGCCCTCGACTCCATCAACGGTCGCGACCGCTCCGAGGCGTTCGCGGAGTGCATGAAGACGAAGTTCCCGCAGATCAAGGTCTTCGAGCTGCCCACCGACTGGAAGGGCGACGTGGCCTCCGCCAAACTGCAGAGCCTGCTCGCGCAGCACCCGGACCTGAACGGCATCTACATGCAGGCGGGCGGTGTCTTCCTGCAGCCCACTCTTGCCCTGCTGGAGCAGAAGGGCCTGCTCCAGCCCGCCGGACAGAAGGGCCACATCAGCATCGTCTCCAACGACGGCATCCCGCAGGAGTTCGACGCCATCCGCAAGGGCCGGATCGACGCCACCGTCTCCCAGCCCGCCGACCTCTACGCCAAGTACGCGCTGTACTACGCCAAGGCCGCCGCCGAGGGCAAGACCTTCCAGCCGGGTGCGACCGACCACGGCTCCACCATCATCAAGCTGCCCAACGGCCTGGAGGACCAGCTCCCCGCTCCGCTGGTCACCAAGGACAACGTCGACGACCCGACCCTGTGGGGCAACAACGTCGGCTGATGACCGGCGGGCCCCCGCACCGCGCGCGGTCGGGAACGGACAACCCCCCGTCCCCCGATCGCGGCCTCTCCCCACACCCCCTCATCGCCCCAGCCTCCGTACACGAAGGACGGTATCCACCATGGCGACGTCCTGGGCCTGATCGGGTACATCGTCTCGCCGGCCTTCCTCACCGCCGACAACCTGATCGGTGTGGCTCAGCAGTCCACCGAGCTGAGCCTGCTGGTGCTCGCCACGACCTTCATCCTGATCGCCGGCCGGATGGACCTGTCCCTGGAGTCCACCATCGGCGTGGCTCCCGTCATCGCCGTGTGGCTGATCCTGCCCACCAGCGGGGGCCGGTTCACCGGACTCGGCCTCTTCCCCGAGTGGACGGCCGTCCCGCTCTGCCTGCTGGTCGGGGCGCTGATCGGCGCCGTCAACGGCTTCCTCATCCTCAAGCTGCGCCTCAACGGCTTCATCGTCACGCTCGGCGCCCTGACCCTGCTCCGCGGACTGCAAGTCGCCCTCTCCGAAGGCCAGTCCATCGTCGAGCTGCCCTCGTCCTTCACCTACCTGGGCAGGGCGTCCTGGCTGGGCGTGCCCGCCGCGATCTGGGTGTGCGCGCTGCTCTTCGCGGTCGGCGGCAGTGCGCTGGCCTGGCTCCGGCACGGCCGGGCGCTGTACGCGATCGGCGGCAATGCCGAGGCCGCCCGCACCGCGGGCGTCCGCGTCGACCGCACCGTGTGGGTCGTCCTCATCCTCGGCAGCGTGCTCGCCGCGTTCGCCGGTATACTTTATACGGGGCACTACGGCTCCATCTCCGCCACGCAGGGCAGCGGCTGGATCTTCCAGGTCTTCGCCGCGACCGTCATCGGCGGAGTGAGCCTCAACGGCGGCAAGGGTTCCGTTTTCGGCGCCCTCACCGGCATCCTCACCCTCCAGCTCGTCGTCAACGTCATGACGCTGGCGGGCGTACCGCCCCTGTGGAACCAGTTCCTCAATGGCGCCATCATCATCGTCGCCCTGGTCATCTCCCGATTCGCGTCCGGCGAGAAGCAGGAATAGCCACGTCCCGCAAGCGGCTCCGCACACACCCGGCACTGAGAGGCACGTTAGTGGCACTGACGGACGAGGCGATCGACAAGATCAAGGCGATGATCCTCGACGGCGAACTCGCGCCCGGCTCCCGCCTGCCCAAGGAGGAGATCCTCGCCGGACAACTCGGCTTGTCCCGGAATTCGCTGCGCGAGGCCGTCCGGGCGCTGACAGCCATGCGAATCCTGATCACCCGCCAGGGCGATGGCACGTACGTTTCCAGCCTGGAGCCCCATCTCCTGCTGGAGAGCCTTTCCTTCGCCGCCGATGTCTCCCAGGGCCACACGGCACTGCAACTGGTCCAGGTACGCCGACTGCTGGAACCGCAGGCGACCGGGCTGGCCGCTGCCCTGCTGACGCCGGAGGACCTCCAGGAACTGCGCGACATCCTCGACAGGTCCCGGGCCGCCACCACCGTGGAGGAGTTCGTCGCCCACGACATCGCCTTCCATCTCAGGATCGTCGAAGCCGTCGGCAATCCCGTGCTGTCGATGCTCCTGCGGGTACTCTCCACCCGCACCCAGCGCGTCCGCATCGTCCGCGGCAGCCGGACCCGTCACGCGTTGGACAACGCCCACCAGGACCACGAGCAGATCCTCCGCGCGCTCCAGTCACGCGACGCCCTGCTGGCCGCCTCCGCCGCGACCGTCCACATCACGGCCGTGGAGCAGTGGCTGGCCGCCAGCCTGGGCGACGACCCGCTGCGAGCGATCGACGACTGACCGCCCCGTCGCACCTCCACCCCCGCGGGCCCAGGCCCCTCCTCCCACGGCGACCCGGTGGCGGCGGGTCGTGCCCGCGCTCCGGTGACGCCGACGGCGTCGTCGTCACGGTGCGGGAGGGGCCGGCAGCCGGGTGGGATCGGCGATGATCTGTCGGACGGTCGTCCATGCCGCGCCCAGCACCGGTCCGCGCCGCCCCAGGGCGGAGGGGCGTACCGCCTCCGGGGTCCAGGGCCGGACGGTGACCCGGGCGGCCAGTTCGGCGCGTATCGACGGGAGGAGCCAGTCGGCGAGTTCGGCGTAGGCGCCGCCCAGAACGAGGTGGTCCGGGTCGATCAGGTTCACCGCCGAGGTGAGGGCGAGGCCCAGGGCCCGTCCTGCGCGGTCCAGGGCGCGCAGGGTCGACGCGTCCCCGGCGCCCGCCCGCTCGGCCAGCAGAGTCACCGGGTCGCCGACGGCCGCCAGCCCGGCCTCGCGCAGCACGGCCGCCTCGCCCGCGTACTGCTCCAGGCAGCCGCGCGCCCCGCAGGCGCAGGGGGCGCCCTCCGGGTGGACGGGCAGGTGGCCGAGTTCGCCCGCGAAGCCCCGGGCGCCCCGGAACAGCTGTCCGCCGACGACCAGCGCGGCGCCGATTCCGGCCTCGGCGGAGACGTGTACGAAGGTCTCCGCCGGGTTTCCCCGGTGCCACTGTTCGGCCAGGGCCCCGAGGTTGGCCTCGTTCTCCGGCTCGGGCACGGTGTCGGGGTCGGGCCAGTGGTCGGCGGGGCGCACTGCCTGCCAGCCGAGGTTGGGCGCGTTCGCGACCAGCCCGCTCGGCTCGTTCGGCACCACGCCCGGCACGGCCAGTACGCGGCCCTCGACGCGCAGCCCGAGGGCGGCGGCCTCGGACTCCGCCTCGGCGCCCAGCGCGGCGGCCTCCGCCAGTACCTGCCCGGCCGGCCGGCCCGCGTTGGCCCGCTCCACGCGACGCCACACCCGGGGCTCACCGCGCAGGTCCACGACGCACGCGGCGAGATGGGTGACTCCGATCTCCAGGCCGAGGCCAGCGGGACCCCGATCGTTCAGGGCCAGTGCCCGTCCGGGGCGGCCGACCCGTCCGCTGGGCGCGGTCTCCGTCTCGGTCAGAGCTCCGCGACCGATGAGCTCGTCGACCATGGAGGAGACGGCCGGCCTGGTCAGGCCCGTGTGCCCGGCGACGTCCGCCCGAGAGAGCGGGCCGTGCGCGGCGACCGCTCCGATCACCACCGCGAGGTTCTGCCGCCGCATCCCCTGCTGCGAGGCGGGCGCGGGCTCCATGCCCCCGCTCGCCCTGCCGATCCCCGTCATGGAGCCGACCCTCCTATCGCTCTCCCGGCGGGACCTCCTGCAACGCCCGCGCCCGCCGCAGCGTACTGGTGATCCGTTCGAGCGTGGCGTCGTCACGGGCCACGGGTTCCAGTACCCGGCCCTCGGCGGTCCGCCAGCGCCGGGCGACAGTGTCGGCGGGCTCACCAGTGAGCAGTGCGGCGGCTTGGGCGGCGGCCCCGAGCGCTGCCAGTTCCTGGGCCTTGGGCACCTGAACCGCTCGGCCGGACAACCGCAGGACGGTCCGCTGCCACGCCCTGCCGCGGGCTCCGCCGCCGATCAGCAGCAGGGGTTCGTCGGGGGCGGGGTTCTCGCCTCCGGCGCGCAGCACGTCGTCCAGGGCCGCGAGCAGGGCTTGGGCGGCGCCGTCGTAGGCGGCTTGGAGGAGCTGTCCCGGCGTGGTGTCGTGGCGCAGGCCGTGGACCAGGCCGGAAGCGTACGGGAGGTCCGGAGTGCGCTCGCCGTCCAGATGGGGAAGTACCACCACCGTGCCGCCTCCCTCGACGTCCTCGCGGTCGCGGCCGACGAGCGCGGCGAAGCGGTCGACAGCGAGGGTGCAGTTGAGCGTGCAGGCGAGCGGCAGCCAGCCGCCGAGGGCATCGGCGAAGCCGGCGACGGTTCCGCTCGGGTCGGCGGGCCGGGTGCGGCCGACGGCGTAGACGGTGCCGGAGGTGCCAAGGCTCAGCACCGGCCGTCCGGGTGTCAGGCCCAGCCCGAGGGCGGCGGCCATGTTGTCACCGGTCCCGGTGGCCACCAGCGCGCCCTCGCGCAGTGGCATCCCGGCTCGGACGACGCCCGCCGGGGCGCCCGGCGGGAGGACCTGTGGCAGCAGCCCGGGGTCGAGGCCGATCCGGCCGAGGACGTCCTGGTCGTAGCCGTCCGGGCCCCACCAGCCGGTTCCCGAGGCGTCACCGCGGTCCGTCACCGCCTCACCGGTCAGCCGCTCCGTCAGGAAGTCGTGGGGAAGCCGGACGGCCGCGACGCGGTCGGCGGCGGCACGCTCGTTCGCGTGCAGCCAGGCCCACTTGGTGGCCGTGAAGGCGGCTGTCGGGACGCTTCCGGTGCGGCGGGCGAGCTCTGCCGCGCCGAACGCGGCCGTGAGTTCGGCGGCCTGCGGGGCGGAGCGGACGTCGTTCCACAGCAGTGCCGGGCGCACCGGCCGGCCGGCGGTGTCGAGGGTGACCAGGCCGTGCTGCTGGCCGGCGATGGAGCAGGCGGCGGCGCGATCCGCCCAGCCGGTGCGCGCCACGGCCTCGCCGAGCGCCCGCCACCACTGTTCGGGGTCGCTCTCGCGTCCGGCGCCCGCGCTGACGGTGTGCGCGGCGCGGCCCTCGCCCAGGACGGCGCCGGTCTCCACGTCGACGGCGAGGGCCTTGGTGGACTGGGTCGAGCTGTCGACACCGATCACGACACGCTGAGCAGACATGCGTTCCTCCGGTGGGGTTCCTTCTGGCGTCTCGGCATACTAATTTGTTTTTCGTCATTACAAATAGCCCTCGGCCCTGATCCGGAGCGCCTCATGACCAGCGACCCGCTCGTCCCCACCCCCGCGCACAGGTTCACCTTCGGCCTGTGGACCGTCGGCTGGCAGGGCCGGGACCCCTTCGGCGACGCCACCCGACCCGCACTCGACCCGGTCGAGACCGTCCAGCGGCTGGCCGAACTCGGCGCCTACGGGGTCACGTTCCACGACGACGACCTGATCCCCTTCGCCGCCGGGGACACCGCACCCGAGCAGGCGGTCAAGCGCTTCCGCACCGCACTCGACACGGCCGGGTTGAAGGTGCCGATGGCCACCACCAACCTCTTCACCCACCCGGTGTTCAAGGACGGCGCTTTCACCGCCAACGACCGGGACGTGCGCCGGTACGCGCTGCGCAAGACCATCCGCAACATCGACCTGGCCGTGGAACTCGGCGCCTCGGTCTACGTCGCCTGGGGCGGCCGCGAGGGCGCGGAGTCGGGCGCGGCCAAGGACGTGCGCACCGCCCTCGACCGGTTGAAGGAGGCCTTCGACCTGCTGGGCGAGTACGTCGAGAGCCAGGGATACGACCTGCGCTTCGCGATCGAGCCCAAGCCCAACGAGCCGCGCGGCGACATCCTGCTGCCCACCATCGGCCACGCCCTGGCGTTCATCAACGAGTTGGACCGGCCCGATCGGGTCGGCCTCAACCCGGAGGTCGGCCACGAGCAGATGGCCGGGCTGAACTTCCCGCACGGCATCGCCCAAGCCCTGTGGCACGGCAAGCTGTTCCACATCGACCTCAACGGCCAGTCCGGCATCAAGTACGACCAGGACCTGCGCTTCGGCGCGGGCGACCTGCGCCAGGCCTTCTGGCTGGTCGACCTGCTGGAGTCGGCCGGCTACGACGGCCCCCGCCACTTCGACTTCAAGCCGCCGCGCACCGAGGACTCCGCCGGCGTCTGGGCCTCGGCGGCCGCCTGCATGCGCAACTACCTGCTTCTGGCGGAGCGTTCCCGCGCATTCCGGGCCGATCCCGAGGTCCAAGCCGCACTCGACGCCTCCCGACTGCCCGAACTGGCCCTCCCCACCGCCGAGGACGGCCTGGCCGGGCTACTGGCCGACCGGTCCGCCTTCGACGAGTTCGACGTCGATGCCGCCGCCCGTCGCGGCATGGCCTTCGAGCACCTGGACCAGCTCGCCCTCGAACACCTCCTCGGCGCCCGCTGAGCCGGTGTCCCCATGAGCCGGGCCGTGACGTTCCACGGCCCGGCTCCGCCACGAACCAGCCGCCACGAGCCAGCCGCCAGGGGGCCGACACCTTCGCCCGGCGCCCGGCTCAGGCCGGGTAGACGAGGCCGGCCTCCAGGGTGCCGGCGGGCTGGGCGTGGACGGTTCCGGCCGGCCCGCCGAACCGTAGCTGCCAGGGACGCGGGCTGTCGGTGGTCACATGGAGGCGGTCGCCCTGGCGGCGCAGGCTGAAGCGGGCCACCTCACCGGGGCCGTCGGTGCGTGGAATCACGACGGTGTGCTCGGCGCCGTCGGCGAAGGCGTGTACCCGCAGCTCGACTCCGTCCGCCCAGGCGGAGACGGGGTGCTGGTCGTCGGCGGCGAGCGGGATGACGGAGTCGGGGCGGGCCAGCAGCGGCAGGGTGTGGAAGCCGTGCTGCTCACGGGCCCAGCGCGGACCGGTGACCTGATCACCCGTCAGCACATTGGTCCATACCCCTTCCGGCACGTAGTACTCGACCGTGCCGTCGTCGGTGAAGACCGGGGCGACGAGCAGGTCGTCGCCGAGCATGTACTGCCGGTCCAGGGTGGCGGCGGCCGGGTCGTCGGGGAACTCCAGCACCATGGCGCGCATCACCGGGACACCGGTGGTGTGCGCCTGCTGCGCGGCGCGCTGGAGGTACGGGGCGAGGCGGTGCTTGAGCAGGGTGAACTCCCGGGTGACCTCGACGGCCTCCTCCCCGTAGTCCCACGGCACTCGGTACGACTTGCTGCCGTGCAGCCGGCTGTGCGAGGAGAGCAGACCGAACTGCACCCAGCGCTTGAACACGGCCGGGGTCGGAGTGCCCTCGAAGCCGCCGATGTCGTGGCTCCAGAAGCCGAAGCCGGACAGGCCGAGGGAGAGTCCGCCGCGCAGTGACTCGGCCATGGCGTTGAAGTGGGATTCGCAGTCGCCGCCCCAGTGGACCGGGTACTGCTGGCCGCCCGCCGTGGCGGAGCGGGCGAAGAGCAGCGCCTCGCCCTCCCCGCGCACTTCGCGCAGCAGCTCGAAGACGGCCTGGTTGTACAGGTGGGTGTAGTAGTTGTGCATCCGCTCCGGGTCGGAACCGTCGTGCCAGACGACATCGGTGGGGATGCGTTCGCCGAAGTCGGTCTTGAAGCAGTCCACGCCCTGGTCCAGCAGGGTGCGCAGCTTCCCGGTGTACCAGTCGCGGGCGGCGGGGCTGGTGAAGTCCACCAGGGCCATGCCGGGCTGCCACAGGTCCCACTGCCACACGCTCCCGTCCGGGCGGCGGACCAGATGGCCGTCGCGCATGCCCTCCTCGAACATCGCCGACTTCTGGGCGATGTAGGGGTTGATCCAGGCGCTGATCCGCAGTCCCCGCTGCCCCAGCCGGGTGAGCATGCCGGCCGGGTCGGAAAAGGTGTCCGAGTGCCACTCGAAGTCGCACCACTGGTACTCGCGCATCCAGAAGCAGTCGAGGTGGAAGACGCTCAGCGGGATGCCCCGCTCGGCCATGCCGTCGACGAAGCGGTTGACGGTGGTCTCGTCGTAGTCGGTGGTGAACGAGGTGGTCAGCCACAGGCCCAGCGCCCAGGCCGGCGGCAGGGCGGGGCGGCCGGTGAGCGCGGTGTAGCGCTCCAGGATCTGCTTCGGGGTCGGGCCGTGGACGACGAAGTACTCCAGCGCCTGGTCCTCGACGCTGAACTGGACCTGGCCGACCGACTCGGAGCCGACCTCGTAGCTGACCTTGCCGGGGTGGTTGACGAAGACCCCGTAGCCCCGGTTCGTCAGGTGGAAGGGGATGTTCTTGTACGCCTGTTCGCTGCTGGTGCCGCCGTCGGCCTGCCAGATGTCCACGACCTGCCCGTTCTTGACGAACGGGGTGAACCGCTCCCCCAGCCCGTACACCGACTCTCCTACACCCAGGGAAAGTTGCCCCAGCATGAAGTGCCGGCCGGCCGCGTCGGTGGCGAAGCCGGTGCCGCGCTCGCCCACGGAGGTCAGCATCCGCCCGCCGGAGGTGAACTCCAGGTGCCACGGCTGTGAGGTGTCCACCCGCAGCGACAGCTCACCCGTACTGAGCTCGACCACCGCGCCGTCCCGGTACACCTTTCCGGCATCCGGTTGCGCGCCGGGCAGCGCGAACTCGGGCCCCCGCCGCACCGAACCGGCGTGGTGGGTGACGCGGACCCCGATCACGCCCTCGGCCGGCGACCAGCACTCGACGGTCAGCAACGGACTGTTGAGCGTGCCGCCGCGGCCCCGCACGTGCTTCACCGGCGCGTAGAGGGTCATCCGGTGCTCGTCCGCCCGGACGTCCGCGACCTCGGTGGCGTAGCGGGCGGTGACGCCCGGACGCATCAGCCAGTAGCCGTCGGTGAACTTCATCGTGCGGGTTCCTCCGTCCGCGCGCGGTGCGCGGTGATCAGGCCCCGGTACCAGTGGTAACTGTCCTTGGGCGTTCGGGTCAGGGTGTCGTGGTCGACGTGGACCAGGCCGAAGCGCCGGCCGTAGCCGCGCGCCCACTCGAAGTTGTCCAGTAGCGACCAGACGTAGTAGCCGCGCACGTCCACCCCTGCGGAGATGGCGTCGGCGACGGCGGCGAGGTGGTCCGCGAGGTAGTCGATCCGCTCGGTGTCGTGCACCCGGCCGTCGGGGCCGACGGTGTCGGCCTCGGCGGATCCGTTCTCGGTGATCCAGACCGGCGGAAGCCGCGGGTAGCGGGCGTGGAGTTCGCGGAGCAATTCAGTGAGCGCGTCCGGGACGACGGGCCATCCCATGGTGGTGTGCCGGGTCCCGTACGGGTCCAGCTCGGTGACGCCGATGTCCACGGCGGTGCGCACTTCGGGGTCGGCCTCGCGGTGCGGGGCGGCGGCGACGGTGATCGGGCGGTAGAAGTTGACGCCCCGCCCGCGCAGCAGGGCGACGTCCTCGCCGTGGCGGTGGTAGTGGTCGCAGGCCGTGTCGCCAGTGGCGCCGTCGAGCGTACGGTCGGGAGTGTGGCTGAAGGTGTCCCAGATGGACGGGCCTCGGCCGTCCTGGTCGTGGGCGCCCTCGATCTGGTAGGCGGCCGTCGCGGCCCCGAAACGGAACCCGGCGGGCAGTTCCGGGAAGGCCGGGGTGGTCATGGGCGGCATCTCATAGGTCTGTCGGGCTCCTCGGTCTCGGGGCGGGGCTCAGTGCGTGGAGCGGCCGGGCGCGCGGTCCGGTGGTGCGGGGCGGTCAGAGCTCCGGCGCCAGGCCGCGCTCGCGCAGCCAGGCCAGTTGGACGGGCGGGTTGGAGCCGCAGCCGCCGCCGTGGTCGCCGAACGGCCACACGGTCATGGTGCGGTCCTCTCCCGTGTAGTGGTTGAAGGCGGCGTAGACCGTGGAGGGCGGGCAGACGGGGTCCATCAGGCCCACGCTGAACAGCGTCGGCGCGGTGGCCCGCCGGGCGAAGTGGACGCCGTCGAAGCGGTCGAGGGTGGCGAAGGCCGGCTCCACGCGGTGGCGGCTGTGCCAGCGCAGGTACTTGGCGATCTCCTGGTACGGGCCGTCGCCGCAGATCGCGGCAGCACGGCGGAAGTGGCACAGGAACGGGACGTCCGGCATCGCCGCCGCCACGCGGTCCCCGGCGAGACCGGCGACGGCGAGCGCCAGACCGCCGCCCTGGCTGCCTCCGGCCACCACGATCCGACGGCCGTCGAGTCCGGGCAGCTCCGCGACCGCGTCCACGGCGCGCACGCAGTCGGTGACCAATCGCCGGTAGTAGTAGTCGTCTGGAGAGTCGATGCCGCGGGTCATGAAGCCCTCGACCCACTGCGTACCGTCACCCACGCCCCGGTCCGGGGTGTCGTGACCCTGGCCCCGGCTGTCGACGACGAGTTGGGCGTAGCCTGCGGCGGACCAGAACAGGTGCTCGGTGGGCAGTCCTCGACCGCCGCCATAGCCCATGTAGGTGACGACGACCGGCAGCGGTCCGGCAGCGTTGCGCGGCCGCAGCAGCCAGGCGGCCACCGGCTCGCCGTTCCAGCCGGGGAAGCGCACGTCGTCGACCTCGACGGTGCTCAGCAGGTGCTGGGCGGTGACCCGTTCCACCTTGGTCGCCCCGTCGTGCGACCGGGCTTCGGCAAGGGTCCGCTGCCAGAAGGCGTCGAAATCCGCCGGGTCGGACAACTCTGGCCGGTAGCGGACGAGTTCGTCCGCGTCGAGGTCTGTGAGCGGCATGGGGGTTTCCTCCGGTCGGAGAGGTGACGAGGCAACGGAGCTCGGCGGCCACAGTCAGCCTTGCCCCGCGGGTCCGGGCACTGGTGCGGGGAGGGGTGGCGGTCCCGCCCCCCTCGGACGGGCCGCCGGTCTCGCGGGTGCGGGCCTCAGGCGGTCCCGCCGGACGTGGTGAAGCTGAAGGCGGCCAGACGGAAGCCGCCGTGCAGCGTCAGCCGCAGGTCGTGGACGCCGGCCGGCGGAGCGGCGAGCTCGGCCGCGACGGTCGTCCACGTGTAGCGGTTGCCGGTGACGGGAACACCGATCTCCGCCAGCAGCCGGTCACCGGCCCGGAGTTCCAGCCGCGCCTCCCCGGATCCCGCGTTCTCGAGGGCGGTCTCGGCCTCCACGCGGACCGCCCCGGAGAGATCGACGTCACGGAAGAGGAGCGTCGCGGGCCGCGCCGGATCGGCCGGAGTCACCGCGTCGCCGGCGGCGCGGGTGGCGTCGACGATGGTGGTGTCCGCGTGGTCGTCGAAGTCGACGGTCAGGGTTCGTCGGCCGACGACCACGCGGGGCTCGGGAGCCGGCCCGGTCACCGTGAGCGGTGCGGTGAGGACCGGGTGCTCGGCGGAGCAGCCGGCGGTGATCTCGTATCCGCCGGGGTCGACGGTGAAGGCGCCGGTCGCGATGTCCCAGTGGGCGAGGCTGTCGACTGGGAGCGAGAACCTGAGCTCCCGGCTCTCGCCCGGCTCCAGGCGGACCTTGCGGAAGTCGGCGAGGCGCCGCCGGGGGGCCTCGTAGCGGGCGTCCAGCGCCCGGACGTAGAGCTGGACCACCTCACTGCCGGTCCGTCGGCCGGTGTTGGCCAGTGTCACCGTGACGTCGACCGAGCCGTCCTGGCCGATCGACGGCTGCGACAGGCTCAGGTCGCGGTAGGCGAAGTCGGTGTAGGACAGCCCGTGGCCGAAGGGATAGAGGGGCGCGGCCCGGTGGTACTGGTAGGTCCAGCCGGCCTTGATGACGTCGTAGTCGAGCGGGTCCGGCAACGGGTCCTCGCCCCGGTACCAGGTCTGCGGCAGGCGGCCGGCGGGCTCGGCCTCCCCGAGCAGCACCGCGGCCAGCGCGTGGCCCGTCTCCTGCCCACCGTGGGAGGTCCACACCACGGCGGGCAGGTGCTCCTGGGCCCAGTCGACGGCGTACGGGTAGCTGCTCATCACCACCAGCGCCGTCTCGGGGCAGACGGCCGCGACCGTGCGCAGCAGTGCGTCCTGCGTCTCGGGGAGGTCGAGGCCCGCGCGGTCCTCGGTCTCGCGGCCGTTGACCATCGGGTGGTTGCCGAGGACGACGACCACCACGTCGGCCATCTCGGCGGCCGCCCGCGCCTCGGCCGCGCCGTCGCGCAGCAGCTCCCGCTGCCAGCGCTCGGCGGCGTCCGGGGTCAAGGCGGTGACGCTCACCCCGCCGTCGGCCGGGTCCACGGCGGCGTAGCGTCCGGTGAGCACGGAGCGCAGCACCACGGCACCGTCCCCGGCCGGTTCGAGCCCGAAGGTCTCGTGGATCTCCCAGCTCTTGAGCACCTCCTGGTCGGCCGCCAGTGAGTCGTCGCCCTTGAGGCTCAGGTAGCGACCGGTGTCGGCGGCGCGCAGGGTCAGTACGCCGCGGCCCCAGTCGGCCACGTCGAAGGCGGTCTTGCCGAGCAGTTCCCCGGTGGTGCCGGAGCGCAGCGCGATCCGATCGGCGCCCTCCTCGCACACCACCTCGCCGCCGTGGACGCCGAGCGCCTCGGCGAGTCCGGCGGCGACGCCGACCTCGTAGGGCAGGGTGCCGCTGTACCAGTCCTCGCACAGCGTGTCGGCGAGTGGGCCGATGACGGCGATCCGTGGTGTCCGCGCCGCGTCGAGCGGCAGCAGGCCGTCGTTCTTGAGCAGCACCACCGACTCGGTCGCGGCACGCCGCGCCAGCTCGCGGTGCTCGGTGCAGTCGATGACCTCGGGCCCGATACCGGCGTAGGGGTCCAGTTCAGGGTCGAACTCGCCGAGCCGGAAGCGGAGTTCCAGCTGCCGCCCGACGGCGCGGTTCACGTCGGTCCCGTCGATCAGGCCGCGCTCCAGGGCCTCGCGCAGACGGCCGACCGGCGTCGCGCTGTCCTCGCCGTGGTCGGTGAAGCTGTCGATGCCGGCCTTGAGCGCCGCCGCGTGGGACTCGGCGTGGTCGTCGAAGTACTCCTCGAGGTCGACCAGATTGGACGGGGCTTCGGCGTCACTGACCACGAACAGCTCGTGGCCGGTCGGCTCCGCCCAACGGCGCAGCTCCGACTCGATGAGCGGGCTCACGTGGCAGGGACGGCCATTGACGAGGTTGTAGGCGGCCATGGCGCCGGTCGCGGCGCCGGATGCGACGACGGGGCGGAAGGCGGCCAGGTCGTACTCGTGCAGCACGCGCGGGCGCAGCCCGGAGGAGGTGGTGCAGCGGTCGTCCTCGTTGTTGTAGGCGAGGAAGTGCTTGAGCACCGGGGCCACCCGCAGGTAGGTCGGATGGTCGCCGGACAGGCCCCGGCAGAACGCCTCCCCGAGACGGCCGGTGTGCACCGGGTCCTCGGAATATCCCTCCTCGTTGCGCCCCCAGCGCGGGTCGCGCAGCAGGTTCAGCACGGGCGCCCAGGCCTGGAGGCTGTGGGGAGCGCTGCCGACAACGGGCGGGCGGTGGCGGTGGAAGGCGCGCAGTTCGATCGAGACCGCCTCGGCGACCCGGCGCACCAGGCCCTCGTCCCAGGTGGCGCCGAGACCGACGGCCTGCGGGAAGACGGTCGCCACCCCCAGCCAGGAGACCCCGTGCAGGGCCTCGCTGCCGGTTCGGAAGGAGCCGACGCCGAGGCGCGGGACGGCCGGTGCGCACTGGTGCAGCATCGCGATCCGCTCGTCGAGCGTGAGCTGTTCGAGCAGGTCGTCGACCCGCTTGCGCAGCGGTAGCGCTGGATTACGGAAGGGAGGCAGTCCGGCTGCGGACGCGGACAGGGAACTCACGTGGACAACCCCTCGGCAGGCTGGGCGTTATGACCATTCGTCGAAGCGCTTCGACGCTGACACGAACCAGTGCCACTGTCAACCGTCCCTGATAAAACAAGATTTATATTTATTCAGGCCCTTACCGAACGCGCAACGCCTCGTGGGCCGCGCCACGCATTCAAGCGCTTCGACACTTCGAGGGGCGATGCCGCCGCCACTGTCCAGCTGCTGCCCGCGAGGACGAGGCCAGTCTTCCTACTCGACCGAGAAGCGGTACACCGTCGTCGAGCGGCACTCCTCCCCCCGGGCGCAGGAGGGTGGAGGGGTAATCGGGCCGGGCAGCGGAGTTGGGCCGGTGGTCCAGCTCCCGGATGGCGGCGAGCACCCGCTCCCGGGTGCTCGCGCGACGTGATCCGAACAGACCCTTGACGGCACTCTTGTTAGCGTTAACACTCAGGTATCGCCAGGCCGGAGCCGGTGCAACCCCCGACTTCGCACGGCGCGAGGAAACGGCTCCCGGCCGGCCCCGCTCGACCGCTTCCGGTCGCCCAGCCGGGTCGCACCGTGCCGGTCGCGGAACATCACTGGAGGAACTGTGCGGAAGCTTTCAGCGGGCCTTGTCACCGTGGGTCTGACGCTGTCGCTGGCAGCCTGCGGCCAGAGCGCCAACGGAGCGGGCGACGGCGGGGCCGGCGGGGACGCCAAAGGGGGCCTCATCGGCATCGCGATGCCGACCAAGTCGTCCGAGCGCTGGATCAACGACGGCAACAACATGGTCAAGGAGTTCCAGGCCAAGGGTTACAAGACCGACCTCCAGTACGGCGACAACGTCGTGGAGAACCAGGTCTCCCAGGTGGAGAACATGATCACCAAGGGGGCCAAGCTGCTGGTGATCGCCGCCATCGACGGTTCCTCGCTCACCAACGTGCTGCAGAAGGCCGCCGACGCCCACGTCCCCGTCATCTCCTACGACCGGCTGATCCGCGGCACCGGGAACGTCGACTACTACGCGACCTTCGACAACTACAAGGTCGGCGTCCTCCAGGGCAGTTACATCGTCGACAAGCTCGGTCTCAAGGACGGCAAGGGCCCGTTCAACATCGAGTTGTTCGCCGGCTCGCCGGACGACAACAACGCCACGTTCTTCTTCAACGGTGCGATGAGCGTCCTCAAGCCGTACGTCGACGACAAGAAGCTGGTCGTGCAGAGTGGCCAAACCTCCTTCAACCAGATCGCCACACTGCGCTGGGACGGCGGTCTCGCCCAGTCCCGGATGGACAACCTGCTGAGCAAGTCGTACACCGCCGCACGCGTCGACGCCGTGCTCTCGCCGTACGACGGCATCTCGATCGGCATCATCTCCTCGCTGAAGGGCGTCGGCTACGGCACCGGCCAGTCACTGCCCGTCGTCACGGGCCAGGATGCCGAGCTGGCCTCGGTGAAGTCGATCATCGCGGGGGAGCAGACCCAGACCGTCTACAAGGACACCCGCCAACTGGCCAAGGCCGCGGTCCAGATGGGCGACGCGCTGCTGACCGGCGGCAAGCCGGAGGTCAACGACACCGGCCAGTACGACAACGGCGTCAAGTCCGTACCGGCGCAGCTGCTCCAGCCGGTCAGCGTCGACAAGGAGAACTACCAGAAGGTCCTGGTGGACAGCGGCCAGTACACCGCGGACCAGCTCAAGTAGCCCCCGGGGCCCGACCGACGGGTCCGGCGACGCCGAACCGGCGGTGCGACGCCCGGGAGACCGCCCGGCACCGCACCGCCCAGACGATACGGATGCACAACCATGGCCCGACCCGTTCTCGAGATGCGGTCGATCAGCAAGACGTTTCCCGGTGTCAAGGCTCTCTCCGAGGTCAACCTGACCGTCGCCGCGGGTGAGGTGCACGCCGTCTGCGGTGAGAACGGCGCCGGCAAGTCCACACTGATGAAGGTACTCAGCGGGGTCCACCCTCATGGCGGCTACCAGGGCGAGATCTACTTCGAGGGCGATCCCTGCCGGTTCCGGGACATCCGGGCCAGCGAGCAGCGCGGCATCGTGATCATCCACCAGGAACTCGCGCTGGTGCCCTACCTGTCCATCGCCGAGAACATCTTCCTCGGCAACGAGCACGCCACTCGGGGCGTCATCAGCTGGCACCGGACGCTGACCCACGCCGCCGAACTGATCCGGCAGGTCGGACTCGACGAGAGCCCGCACACGAGGATCGCCGATCTCGGCGTGGGCAAACAGCAGTTGGTCGAGATCGCCAAGGCGCTCGCCAAGAAGGTCAAGCTGCTCATCCTGGACGAGCCGACGGCCGCTCTGAACGACGAGGACAGCCGCAAGCTGCTCGACCTGATCCTCGAACTCAAGGCTCAGGGCATCTCCTGCATCCTCATCTCGCACAAGCTGAACGAGATCGCCCGGGTCGCCGACGCCGTCACCATCCTGCGCGACGGGCGGACCATCGAGACCATCGCGATCGGTCCCGAGGGCATCTCCGAGGAGCGGATCATCCGCGGCATGGTCGGCCGCGACCTGGAACACCGCTACCCCGAGCGCGCCCCGGAGATCGGCGAGGTCGCCTTCGAGATCGAGGACTGGAGCGTCCAACACCCGATCGACCACCGGCGGAGGGTGGTCGACGGCGCCTCGCTGAACGTCCGTCGAGGCGAGATCGTCGGCATCGCCGGTCTCATGGGCGCCGGCCGCACCGAACTGGCCATGAGCGTCTTCGGCCGCTCGTACGGACGGTGGACCGGCGGCCGGGTGCGGCTGCACGGCCGGGAGATCCGTACCCGGACGGTGCCGGAGGCGATCGGGCACGGCATCGCGTACGTGACCGAGGACCGCAAGCAGTTCGGCCTCCACCTCAACGACGACATCAGCCGGAACATCTCGCTGAGCTCCCTCGGCAAGGTCGCCCGGCGAGGCTGGGTCAACCGGCACGAGGAGGCCCGGATCGCCGAATCGTTCCGGCGGACCATGAACATCAAGGCCCCCTCGGTGTTCGCTGAGACCGGCAAGCTCAGCGGCGGCAACCAGCAGAAGGTCGTCCTCAGCAAGTGGATCTTCGCCGAGCCGGAGGTGCTGATCCTCGACGAACCCACCCGGGGCATCGACATCGGCGCCAAGGCGGAGATCTACACCGTCATCGCCGAACTCGCCGCCCAGGGCAAGACGGTACTCGTCATCTCCTCCGAACTCCCCGAACTCCTGGGCCTGTGCGACCGGATCTACACCATGGCCGAAGGCCGGATCACCGGTGAGGTGACCCGCGCGGACGCCACCCAGGAATCCCTCATGCGGCTCATGACCATGAGCGCGGCGTACCCCGACAAGCAGGTGTGAGGCATGGCCCAGACCGAAACCACCCCAGACACCACGCCCGGCACACCGGAGACCGGCCAACGACCGTCGGCCGGTGCCGTACTGGCCCGAGCCCTGCGCGGAAACCTGCGCCCGTACGGGATGCTGCTCGCGCTGGCCCTGATCGTGCTGCTGTTCCAGATCTGGACGGACGGCATCCTGCTCCAGCCGCTCAACATCACCAATCTGATCCAGCAGAACGGCTACATCCTCATCCTGGCCATCGGCATGATGATCGTCATCATCGCCGGGCACATCGACCTGTCGGTCGGGTCGCTCGCCGCCTTCGTCGGGGCGGCCGCGGCGGTGATGATGGTCAAGCACCAGGTGCCGTGGCCCGTGGCCCTGGTGGCCGCGCTGCTGATCGGGGCGCTCGCCGGAGCCTGGCAGGGGTTCTGGATCGCCTATCTCGGGATCCCCTCGTTCATCGTCACGCTGGCCGGCATGCTGCTGTTCCGCGGTGGAACCCAGATCCTCCTGCAGGGCCAGTCGGTGGCTCCGTTCCCCAAGGGCTTCCAGAACATCAGCAGCGGCTTCCTCCCCTCGGTCGGCCCCGACACCGACTACCACAACCTCACCCTGCTGCTGGGCCTCGTGGTGTTGGCCGTCGCGATCCTGCAGGAGGTGCGCGGACGGCGGCGGGCCCGCTCGTACGGGCTGGAACCGCTTCCGGCCGGGCTGTTCCTGGTGAAGCTCGGCGCGATCACCGCGGCCGTGGTGGCCTTCACGCTGCTGCTGGCCAGCTACCACGGGGTGCCGATCGTTCTGCTGATCCTCGGCGTCCTGCTGGTCGGCTTCGGATACGTGATGCGCAACTCGATCCTCGGCCGGCACACCTACGCCATCGGCGGCAACGAGGCGGCGGCGAGGCTGTCCGGGGTGAAGAGCAAGCGGGTCGTCTTCCTGGCCTTCGTGAACATGGGCGTCCTCGCGGCTCTGGCCGGGCTGGTCTTCGCCGCGCGACTCAACGCCGGTACGCCGCAAGCCGGCATCAACTTCGAGTTGGAGGCGATCGCCGCCGCGTTCATCGGCGGCGCCTCCGCGAGCGGCGGTGTGGGAACCGTCCTCGGTGCGCTCACCGGCGGTCTGGTGCTGGGCGTGCTGAACAACGGCATGTCGCTGGTCGGCGTGGGTACCGACTACCAGCAGGTGATCAAGGGCCTGGTACTGCTGGCTGCGGTCGGCTTCGACGTCTACAACAAGCGGAAGGCCGGAGCCTGACCTTGCCCCTCCTCGGCACGGGGCCGCCCGCACGAGGAGGAGTGCCCCGCCTACCGGGAGTCCGCCTCCTGCGGCTCCGCTCGCGCGTCGACGATCCGCTCGAAGAAGAACTCGTGCTTGAGGAAGGAGACGTCGTACTCATGACCCGGGTACGGCGGGATCAGCTGAGCGGCCTGGATCAGCCGCCAGCCTGCCCGGAGCGCCGCCACCCCCGACTCGTACGGCGGCTCGTCGCTGTCGCCCGTGGTGGGCGAGGTGCGGCCCGTGCCGTCTACAGCGACCAGCCCACGACATGGGAGTCCAGCGCCGAGGTGGCCAAGTACAGGACCAGCACCTGCTGCCGCAGCACCGGCGCGGCGCCTTCCGCCGGCACGGGGAGGATCGCTTCGGTCGTCATGCCTGTGCCTCCGCAGGGCGGTTGGAGACCCTGGTCACCCAGTGGTCGAGGTCGAAGTCGTCGTCGCCGGTCAGCACCCGCCACAGCAGGATGCGGTTGTACCGCTCCAGTCGACCGGTCGCCGACTCGTACCACGCGAACATCGAGTCCAGCTCCGCGGCCACCTGCGGGTCGTCGAGATCCGAGGTGTTCCACAGGCGCTGTTGACGCACCCTGGGATTGAAGCGGATCTTGAACATGTAGCGCATCGCGTCGCTGTCGTTGCGCCGGCCCCCGTGCCAGAGGCCGTGGTGCAGAAACACCACCGTCCCGGCCGGGCAGACCAGTCGGTCCTGGCCGCGCAGGTTCTGGTAGCGGCCGGTGTCGGACTCGTTGATCCGCCGGAGGTGGCTGCCCGGCACGGTGAGCGTTCCGCCCATCTCCAGCGTCACCGCCTGCGGAAAGTACATCAACTGCACGTCGAAGGCGTCCGGCCGGACGTCGATGATGGCGTCCCCGTGCAGCGGCTGCGCGTCGCCGCCGTGGGGCTCGCGGGTGTGCGCGAAGTGGTGGTCCACCCACGGCTCCGGGCCCACGAGGCTGTGCAGGGCCCCTGCCACCTGCGGAAGATCCAGCAGCCGACGGACGAAGGATCCCTGCGCATAGGCCTCGGACAGCGGCGTCCCGTACCGCACCGGCGGCACCCCGTCGGCCAGTACCGCCAGGCCATCAGTGTTCATTTCCGCCGGGACCACCGCGTCCAGTCGCAGCGACCCGCGCGCCACGAACCGCGCCATCCGCACCGAATCGAGTAGCTCTTGCCTGTTCTCCACGGCGTTCACGCTAGGCCCGGCGGCCGCGCGCCGCGTGGGCCACGTTCACCCTCCACTGGTCGATTCTCACCACGGTGCCCAGCACGCGGGGTTGAGGCTCGCGACCCCGAAGCGGGCTTGCGGACACAGTGGTAGAACACGTGACCACGCACACGGCCCTCGCCCACCTTGACGAGCCTCCGACTCTCGCCGCCGTCGGCATCGGCGTGCACGGGCCGGCCGGCCACGTGGACGTGTTTTCACTGCCGGATCTTTGGCAGCTCCATCTGTACGACTACGAGGCCGACTTGACGGTAAACGGCACGCAGTACGCGATCCGCCCGGGCCGGGTCAGCCTCGTACCGCCCGGCGCCGAGGTCCGTTACCGCTACCGGGGCCGCTCCCCACACCTCTACGTCCACCTCCGCCTGGGCTCAGGTGGAACCCCCCGCAGCATTCCGATGGTCCAGCACGCCGGCCCCGATCTCGCCTCGCTCACCGCCCAGTTGCAGCAGGCGCTGGCCGCCTGGCCAAACACCCCGGCACGGGCCGCTGCCGAGGTGTGGGCCGCCCTGTGGCGGGTCGCCCAGCTCGCCCCTCCGACGGAGCGGAACACGCGGGCCGTTCATCCGGCGGTCGCAGCCGCCGTGGCCCTCATCGAGGCGCGGCTGGGGCAACCTCTGACGGTACCGGAAATCGCGGCGGCTGCCGGTGTCTCCCACAACCACCTGACGCGGCTCTTCCGCGCCGCGACGGGGGAGACGGTCGTCGGCTACATCCGGGCCCGGCGCATGGCACGGGCGCGCCACTTCCTGCAGGCCACCACGCTCTCCGTCCCCGCCGTCGCCGCGTCGGTCGGCATTCCCGACCTACAGGTGTTCAACAAGGCCTGTCGCCGCGCGTTCGGAGCCTCTCCGCGCGGCATCCGTGCCGCCCAGCCCGGTTCCCCGCACTCCCCCGCCGGGTGAGCGGACCGATACGGGACCCGGTTGCCCGGCCCGTGTCGGCAACCTTTTCGCATCCTGCGGCGACCAAGCGGTGCACCTCGACTCGAATCTCCGAAGGACAGACATGCAGACTGCACGGCAGGCCGCGCGGCAGCGCAGGCGTAGACACAGGCTGATGACGGGAACGGCGGTGATGCTGACCGCAGCGGGGGTCCTCGTCTGCCTGGTGACGGCCCTGCTCCCCGGCCCCAAGAGCGAGGTGGGGGCCGTCGTGGCGGCCCCCGCCGCCACCCAGGTGGAAGCCACGCCCTCGGCCCCGACGAGCCCCGCGCACCCGGCGGACAGCTCGCATGCCGCGCGAACCCCGACCGCGGCCGTCGGTACGACCACCTCGGCGCCACAGCCCTCGGCGTGAGTGCCTCGTGGTGGATTCCCAGGGTGGCTCCGGCTGGGACCGAGGCTTCGGGTGCGACTCGCCTACCGTGGGGAGGACGCGGCCAGGCAGCCAGCGCCCGTCAGCCTGCCGCGCAGCACCGCCTCCACGACCACTTGGGCATCTCCGAGAGCTGACAGGCGCCTGCTCCTGGACCTGCTCATCCGGCCCCGCGCCATCGGCCCGGCCGGTGGGGTGCCGATATCACGCCCGTCTCATGCACTGACCGCGAGCCTGACGGCATGAGCCACTCATGGCTGCCACCCCGGTGACAGCCATCTACACGGCGTGGCAGGTGCCGCCACGGACCATGTCCAGATGCATGGCCACCACGGGACGGGCCTTCTTGGCCGCGTCGGTCGTCTCGGCGTCCTTGCCCTGGCTGATCTGCTTGTCGATCATCGCGAGGGTCTTGGTGTGGGCCTCTTCCTGAGCGGCCAGCCAGGCCTTGTCATAGCCCGACGAGCCGGCCAGGGCCGTGACCTTGTTCAGTGTGGCCTGCTGTTCGGGTGTCGGCGCGTCTGGCAGTTCCACCTTGCCCTTCGCGGCGAGACCGGACAGGTCCGCGTCCAGTTTGGTGTGATCACGCACCAGCAGGGCGCCCGCATCCTTCACACACGTGTCCTGCCCGTTCTTCTGCGCGTCCTTCCCGGCCTCGATCTCCGCGAGGTTGCCCTGGTGCGCCATCTGCACGAACGACGCGTCCGCGCTCCCCGGACTCGGCGCAGCCACCACCGACGACGCGCCCAGCCCCACCGCCGCGGCCACTACCACTGCCGCCGTGGTCCACCTGGTACCTCTCATGACGACCTCCCGCACGCCGCCACCGGTCGGTGGGCCGATTGCCACCCGGGAGCACCGGAGGACGGCACGCCCGGCGCCTGTCCACCACGCACGAGCCCAAACCACACCGCCACCAGCGCCCGGGCGACCTGCACGCTTCGCCCGCCGTACGGGCGACCGCGCGGAACCGCACCAACCCGCACCCAGCGGGTAGACCCCCCGTGCGGAGAGGCAGCGACTGACAAGCGCGCGCGACGCAGCGTGCGCCCGGAAAGGGGGCGTCCGTGAACACCACACCGCCCGGTGGACCTCCACCGGCCGTGGCGCCGCACGCGGTGCGGCTGCCGATGCTGACCATGCACTGGCGATACCAGACGATGGTGCACTGGCGCTGCCCCGAAGAAGCGGTGCAGGCGCTGCTGCCGCCCGCGCTGCGCGCCGACCTGTTCGACGGATCGGCCTGGGTCAGCATCACGCCGTTCGTCATGAGCGACGTCAAGCTCGTGGGCCTGCTGACGCTGCCCCGCTCCGACTTCGCGGAGACGAATCTGCGTACCTATGTGCGGCGACCCGATGGCAGCGGCGGCCTGTGGTTCCTCAGCCTCGACGTAGCCAACCCACTGATGCTCGCAGCCCGGTGCGTCGGCGTGCCCTACCACCTGGCGGACCTCACCGTGCAGGCCGACGGGGAAAGCCTCCGCTACAGCGGCAGACGGCAAGACGGGGCAGGCACATACCGGATCCACGTTCGGCCAGGAGCACCGGTCGACGAGGCGGCCCCGCTGGATCGGTGGCTGACCGCACGATGGTCCGCCTACTCGATGCGCGCGGGCCGCCTCTGGCGAACACCTGTGCAGCACGAACCCTGGCCGCTGTACCACGGGAGCCTCGTAGAGCTGGAGCAGTCGTTGACCGACAGCGCCGGACTGCCTCCCCCCGTGGGCCGTCCGCTGGTCCACACCTCCCCCGGCGTGGGACCGGTCCGCATAGGACCCTCCAGACCCGCACGATGAGCGGCAGCGGCTCGGGCGTCCTCAGCTGGTGACGGCCCGTTCGAGAGGCGGGTGAGCCAAGGCGGGGGTCGAAACGGCCATCGCCCGGGCCGGTGACCTGCAGTCCATGCGGCGGCTGCACCCCGGCGACTTCGCCGTGCCCCTGTACGGACAGCTGTTCCGGTGCCTTACCGCCCTCGCGCAGCGCGGCGACCCGGTCGACAACGTCGCGGTGCTATGGGAAGCGCAGCACTGCGGCCTGCTCACGGAGGACCTCCCACCGGCAGACCTCCTCGCCCTGCTCTCGACACCGGCCGGCGCGCCCGAGCACTGGGGAGAACGGATCCTCACCCGTGCCCTGCTCGCAACCGCCGCCACCACCGCGACCCGGGTCAAGGCGTACGCCGACGACCCGGCCAACCCTCACCAGCGGGTCACCGGAAGCCGCCGCGCGCTCGCCGACTTCACCGCCGTCCGCAACCGCTGGCAGCACACCACCAACCCTCCGCCCACGGGATCAGCACGCACCCGACCCGTGGCCGCCTCCCGCGCCGGCCCGCCCGCCGGTCAGGCGTGCACCCTTTTAGAGCAACATGGGACGCCATCAACTCTCCGTAGTCAGCACCGAACCAGCACGGGAGCCAGCACCGCCCTTCCGAATCGGGTGCAACTCTGCAATTCCGGTACGGGCTTGGAGCCCTCCCGTCGGGGGCGCGGGAGGCGTCGGCTCAGGTGGTGTAGCGGCCGGGCACATAAGGCGGTGCCGGATTGTGATGTGCTGCCACATACGCCGCTGACCTGGGGGCTTCTACGTTGTGCCGACACGGGAACGTCCCCGCCCAGCGCTGGAAGTGGTGTACATGGTCTCCCCCGCATCGGCTTCGCCGGACCGGTCAGGTATCCGAAGGATCGTCGCAGCGAGCCTCGTCGGCACCACCATCGAGTGGTACGACTTCTTCCTCTACGGCTCCGCGGCCGCCCTGGTGTTCAACACCCTGTTCTTCCCCTCCAGCGATCCGCTGGTCGGCACCATGCTGGCGTTCTTGACCTACGCCGTCGGCTTCGCCGCCCGGCCGCTCGGCGGGATCGTCTTCGGGCACTTCGGCGACAAGGTCGGCCGTAAGAAGCTCCTGGTGGTGAGCCTGCTGATGATGGGCGGAGCCACGTTCGCGATGGGTCTGCTGCCCACGCACGCCACCATCGGTGTCGGCGCCCCGATCCTGTTGACCGTGCTGCGGCTGGTTCAGGGCTTCGCCCTCGGGGGTGAATGGGGTGGCGCCGTCCTGTTGGTCTCCGAGCACGGTGGGGAGCGCCGTCGTGGTTTCTGGGCGTCTTGGCCGCAGGCCGGGGCGCCCGGCGGGAACCTGCTGGCCACCGGCGTGCTGGCGCTGCTGGCCGCCGTCCAGTCCGAGGAGGCGTTCCTCGCCTGGGGCTGGCGCATCCCGTTCCTGCTGTCCGGCGTCCTCGTGGTGATCGGCATGTGGATCCGGCTCTCCGTCTCCGAATCCCCGGTGTTCATCGAGGCCCGGCGCAAGGCGGCCGAGGAAGCCGCCGCGGGTGTCAGGGAGCAGCCTCCGGTCGTCCAGGTGTTCCGCACCAGCTGGCGTCAGGTGCTCACCGCGATCGGCACGCGGCTGGGTGAGAACATCTCGTACTACATCCTCACCGCCTTCCTGCTCGTCTACGTCACCGTGCACCTGGGGCTGCCCAAGAGCGACGCGCTGAACGCCGTACTGATCGGCTCGGCCGTCCACTTCGTCACCATCCCGCTCTGGGGCGCCCTCTCGGACCGGATCGGGCGACGTCCCGTCACCCTGATCGGCGCGGTCGGCATGGCCGGCTGGGCGTTCGCCTTCTTCGCCCTGCTCGACACGGAGTCCTTCCCCGTGATCGCGCTCGCGGTGACCGTCGGCCTGTTGCTGCACGGGGCGATGTACGGGCCGCAGGCCGCGTTCATCTCCGAGATGTTCGACACCAAGGTCCGCTACTCGGGTGCCTCCATGGGCTCTCAGCTCGCCTCGATCATCGGGGGCGCGCTCGCCCCCATCATCGCGGTCGAACTCCTCAAGGACTACGGCAGTTCCGTCCCCGTTTCCGTCTACCTCTGCGCGGCGGCCCTGGTCACCGCCCTGACCGTTCTGGTGGCCAAGGAGACCCGCGGCCGGGACCTCGCGCAGGACGGCCCCGCGGCCTCGCTCCCCCGCAAGCGCCGCGACGCGCCTGCGCGGGACTCGCTCCCGCTCGGCGGCTGACCGCCTCCTTCCGATACGCCCGCTCCCGCGCCCGCCGTGCCGTCCGGTCCCGTTCGCCTTTCCGTTCCCCGGGGCCTCGTACGGCGGGCATCTGCCCCCCGAAAGCCGGCCGCCGTATGCTCCCCACCGTGACCACCCCATCCGGTCCGCGGCAGCTGCTGGACCTCCTGGCCCGGGGCGCGGCCGCCGAGGAGTTCGCCCGGCCCACCGAGCGCGCCCAGGCGGCGGGCGCGTCCGCGGGCGAGCTGGCCGCGTTGGCCGAGGACACCGAGGTGGCGCTGCGCATCCGGCGCACCCTCAGCCAGCACCGCCGCCGCGAGGCCCAGCTGACCGCGCTCTTCGACACCGCCAGCGACCTGGCGGCCCTGCGCGAACTGGACGCCGTACTGCGGGCCATCGTGCACCGGGCCAAGATGCTGCTGGGCACCGACGTCACCTACCTGTCCCTGAACGACGAGGCGGCGGGCGACACGTACATGCGGGTCACCGAGGGTTCGGTCGCCGCCGCCTTCCAGCGTGTCCGGCTCGGCATGGGGGAAGGGCTCGGCGGCCTCGTCGCCCAGACCGCCCGCCCGTACGCCACCGGTGACTACCACGGCGACACCCGCTTCCACCACACCGACGGCATCGACAGCGCCGTCCTCCAAGAGGGGCTGCGGGCGATCCTGGGCGTGCCGCTGCGGGTGGGCGCCCAGGTCATCGGGGTCCTCTACGCCGCCGACCGCACGCCGCGCGCGTTCACGCCCGACGAGGTCGCGCTGCTGTCCTCGCTCGCCGACCACGCCGCCATCGCCATCGACGGGGCCCGGCTGCTGGAGGAGACCCGGGCCGCGCTCGTCGACCTGAACTCCGCCACCGCGACCATCCGCGCCCAGAGCGAGGCCCTGCGCCGCGCCGAGGACGCCCACGACCAGCTCACCGACCTGGTGCTGCGCGGCGGCGACGCCACCGCCGTGGCCACCGAGATCGCGGCCATCCTCGGCGGTGGCGTCCTCATCCACGACTCCGAAGGGGCCGAACTGGCCCGTACGGGGGCCCGGTCGTGCGACCCGGCGGCCCCGCCCGCCCGGGCCGTCGCCGCCTCCCGGACCAGCGGCCGGGCCGTCGCGCTCGACGGGACCTGGGTGTGCGCGGTACTCGCGGGGCCCGAACTGCTCGGCAGTATCGCCCTGACCGGGCGCGAGGACCTCTCGGACGCGGACCGGCTCCTGTTCGAACGGGCCGGCGTCGTCGCGGCGCTGCTCCTGCTGGTGCGCCGCTCGGTCGCCGAGACCGAGGACCGGGTCCGCGGCGAACTGCTGAACGATCTGCTGTCCACGACCGGGGATCCGGATCCCGGAAGTCTGGCCGCCCGTGCCCGCCGGCTCGGCATCGGCCTGGGCCGTCCGCTGGGGGTGTTCGTCACCCACAGTGCGACGGCGGACCGGCAGCGGCTGCTCGCCGCGGCCGCTCGTCGGGCGCAGGCCCTCGACGGGCTGGCAGGGCTGCACCACGGTCAGGTCGTGCTCGTCGTACCCGCCGAGGACCCCGGGGCGTCCGCCCGTACGCTCGCCGCCGAACTGGGGCAGGCGGTGGCCGCCGAGGTCACCGTCGGCGCGGCCGGTCCCACCACCGGTCCGGCCGGTCTGCCGGCCGCGCACGCCGAGGCGCACCGCTGTCTGTGCGCCTTGCGCTCACTGGGCCAGAGCGGTCAGGGCGGCGCCCTGCGCGAACTCGGCTTCGTCGGCGTACTCCTCGGCGACCGGTCGGGGGTCGCCGGGTACGTACGGAGCACGCTCGCGCCCGTGCTGGACTACGACGCCGCCCGTGGCACGGACCTGACCGGCACGCTGGAGGCGTACTTCGCGCAGAGCGGCAGTCTCACCCGGACCAAAGCGGTGCTGCACGTCCATGTGAACACCGTCGTGCAGCGCCTGGAGCGGATCGCGCACCTCCTGGGGCAGGACTGGAACAGTCCGGGCCGAGCCCTGGAACTCCAGCTGGCGCTGCGTCTGCACCGATTGGCGGCGCAGCCGGGCGGCCTCTGATCCGGTCGGGCCCAAGGGCTCGGGGCCTCGCGGTTGACACCCACTTCGGCATGCGTCCATGATTCCATTAGTCATCTAGTGGAATTAGGGAAAAGGGGGACGCCGTGGGCGACATGACCACTTCCGACGCGGCCGACATCCGGTGGGCCGTCGAGGCACGCGGGCTGGGCAAGAGGTACCGCCGGGGCTGGGCGCTGCGGGACTGTTCCTTTCGGATCCCGGCCGGCCGCATCGCCGCCCTGGTGGGGCCCAACGGGGCCGGCAAGAGCACTTTGCTGAGCCTGGCGGCCCGTCTCGTCGAGCCGTCGGCCGGTGAGCTGAGCGTCTTCGGCCTGCCCGTCGCCGCGCGCGACTCGATGACCCGGTGGGCCTACCTCGGACAGGACAAGCCGCTGTTCAAGAGGTTCACGGTGGCGGAGACCCTGCGCATGGGGCAGGAGCTGAACCCCGCCTGGGACCAGGCGGTGGCGGCCAGGATCGTACGCGCCGGCGACGTGCCCTTGCAGGCGAAGATCGCAGACCTGTCGGGCGGCCAGCGCACCCGCGTGGCGTTCGCGCTCGCCTTCGGCAAGCGCCCCGAACTGCTCCTCCTCGACGAGCCGATGGCCGATCTGGACCCGGTCGCCCGGGACGAGATCGGCTCGCTGCTCCTGTCCGAGGCCGCCGAGCACGGCACGACCGTACTGATGTCCTCCCACGCGCTCAGCGAGATAGAGCACATGTGTGACTACGTACTCGTACTCGCCGGCGGGCGGGTGCGGATGGCCGGCGACGCCGACGAACTGGTCCCCCTTCACACCCTGGTCACCGGGCTGACCACCGAAGACGGCCTGCCGGCCGCCCTGGGCTCGCACACGGTGATCGAAGTGCGCACCTCCGGACGGCAGTTCACCGCCATGGTCCGACGCCAGGGACCGATGAACGCCGAATGGCAGCTGACGGAACCCAGCTTGGAAGAGCTCCTGCTCTCCTATCTCCGCTCCCCGCAGGCGCCCGCACTGCTCTCCCCGAGCGCTGTCCCCGGTCACCGAGAGGAGCACGCGGCATGAGCACGCTGACCCCCGGCCGGACCGGCCAGGACGCCGTACCCGCCAAGCCCCGCCGACTGCGCGGGCTGGCCTGGCTCCTGGCCCGCCAGCACCGCGCCGCCCTGATCGTCTGCGCGGCGGTGACCGTCCTCGGCGCGGCCTGGATCGTCTACCAGCGCGGCGCGATGCTGGACAGCCTCCAAGCCGCCGGCTGGCCCACCAAGCCCGCCGATGCCATCGACAGCGATGTGCGGAACCGGATCAGCAACGACCTCGACTCCTTCGGCAGCAACCTGGCGTTCCTTCCCTTGCTGCTCGGCGTGTTCCTCGGCGCGCCGCTCATCGCGTCGGACCAGGAGCAAGGCACCGCGCGGCTCGTCACCACGCAGTCCGTGTCCCGAGGCCACTGGCTGCTCTGGAAGCTGTGCTTCGCGCTGGCACTGGTGGCGGTGACGACCGGGATCCTCAGCCTGTTCTACGCCTGGTGGTGGCGCTCGCTCGGACCGTTCGCCCCGGCCGACTGGCTGACCGGCTCCCTCTTCGACACCACCGGCCCGGTCCTGGTGGCGACGGCCCTGTGCACCACGTCGCTCGGGATCGCGATCGGCGCGCTGGCCCGCCGGGCCGTGCCCGCCATGGCGGCCACGTTCGTCGCCTCGACCGTCGTCCTGTTCGTGGCCGGCATGCTGAGGGACCAGCTGGCCACACCGCGGCGGCTCACCTTCCCCCTCGACAGCCGGGAGCCTGCCGTACTCGACGGCGTCGTCCAGGTCGACCAGTGGATCGGCACGGCGTCGGGAGAGCTCTACGGATGGGGCACCTGCGTACACGAGACGTCCCCGCAGGCCTGCCGGGCCGATCTCGGCATCGTCGACTCGGTCTGGGAGTACTTCGGCCGCGACCAGATGGCGGGCATGCAGTGGACCGCCGCGGGAGGCTTCCTCGCGCTCACCGCGGTCAGCATCACCGTGTTCCTGTGGCGCACGCGTCGCGGGCCGCTCTAGCGCGGACCCCGATGGACGAACACCTAGTCTGAAAGCCCCTACGAAAGATCAAGGAGGCGGGCACCGTGGTCGTGTTCCGCATCGAACGCCGCAGCGGTCTGCCCGCCTACCTCCAGATCGTCCACCAGGTGGAGCAGGCACTGCGCATGGGCGCGCTCACCGAGGGGGACAAGCTGCCCACCGCGGCGCAGGTCGCCGCCACCACGAAGGTCAACCCCAACACCACCCTCAAGGCCTACCGCGAGCTGGAGCGGTCGGGTCTGGTGGAGGTACGGCAGGGCTCGGGCACCTTCATCACCCGCTCACTGGCCACCCCGCAGACCGCGCCGGAGTCCCCTTCACGGACGGAGCTCGGCGCGTGGATGCGGCAGGCCCGCGACCGGGGCCTGAGCGCCCACGAGGTCACCACGCTGTTCGACACCGTCCTCGGCGAGACCTTCCCGGCCGGTACGCCGATGCCCACGCACGTGACCGCGCGTACGGATGAGGTCCCGCCTCAGGGCCGGCCGGAGCCCGGTGACACCGCGCGCAGGGAGTAGAGGACCGGGAGGTACGAGTCCCCGAACGGGAGCCGGTACAGGCCGTCCTCACCTCGGGGAAGCATGCCGCGGGGGTCGAGTTCGGTGGCGGTGTGTTCGCCGAGGTGCCGCATCGTGAGCCCTGCCAGAACCTGTCCGCGGGAGTCGAGCCGTGGACGCGGGCACGGGCGTCCCACAGCGCACGGTTCAGGGCCATCCCGTCGTCCTGACGGGGCTTGGCGGTTTCCGGCATACGCCGAGGGTGGCAGAGGGACCGGCTCCGCGGAATCGAGTTACGCCGCGGGGGGACCTCCTCAGGCGATCCCCACCGTGTACGCGGCGCGGTATCCGGCGCCGTCGGGTACCGGCGCCAGCGTGGTGGCGGCGCCGGAGGCGCGGTAGCGGCTGTCCCGGCCGTTGGGGTGCTTCGGCACGGGGCGGCGCGCGTACGGCTCGCGCGCGTACACCTTCAGCAGGAAGTCCTCGGGGAAGAAGAACTGCGCGGTCGTCCCCGTACGGGCGTCGGGGCGCACCTTGAAGTGGATGTGCGGGGCCAGACCCGCGTACCAGCCGGGCACGATCGTGCGGAACGCGCACCGCCCGGCGGCGTCGGTGACCTGGGTGCCGCGCAGGAAGGTGGCCCCGCCGGTGGAGTAGGTGCCGGAGGCGTCGGCCTGCCATACGTCGACCGCGGCGGACGGCAGCGGCCGGCAGCCCCCGGACACCTGGACCACCGTCAGTTCCAGTCGCAGCGGCACTCCCTGCCTGCCTTCGGTGATGTCCGACCGCAGCTTGTCGAGGTCGAGGTAGTACGGTCCGGCACCCGATTCCGCGGTCAGGACGCAGGCCGGGGTGCTGCGGGCGCCCGAGGGCGTCGGTGCGGCCGCGCCGGCCGACGGCGCTCCGGCGGCCGTCCGCATCCCGCCCGGGCCGGAGCAGGCCGCCGTCAGCGCGGCGACCGCGGCCGATCCGGCGGTGAGCAGCGCCGCCCGACGGCTGGTCGGGGCGGAAGCGGGGGAGGTCTCGTTCTCGGTCATGCGTATCCCTCACAGCGTGGCCCGGTCGTGAGCTTCTAGGCCGACACGACCTGGACCGGATGGCCGGCCGCGTCGGTCTGGTCGGCCTGGGTGGAGAACTTGTTCAGGAAGACGTCGTACTGGCCGTCGAGCCGCCGGGTGAGGGTCGCCCCGTCCTGCCAGATGCCGTTCTCGGCCCACCACTGGGTGCCGTACGGATCACCCTGGTTCTGGTGGATGTTGTGCATGCCGAGGCCGAAGGTGAACGGCTCCCCGAAGATCAGGATCCCCCTGCCGGGGACGAGGAGGGGTTCGAGGGCCCGGGCCGCGTCGAGGTTGGAGCCCGAGATCCAGGGCCGGGGCGGGTTCAGCCGGTCCAGGAGAGCCCGCAGCCAGGCCGGGGGGCTGCGTACGAAGAGGCAGCCCGGGCGGTCCACGAGGGCGGGATGCCTGAGGTAGTCGAGGGCGCCGGAGCCCGAGGTCATGGAGAGCTCGTGGTATCCGTATCCGAGGCCGGGCACCGGGTCGAGTACCGAGGCGGCGAGCGTGAACACCTTCCACTGGACACCGGTGGTGGACTGCTTGCTGTCCACGTCGATGGCGCAGTGGTACCGGCCGGCGGGAGCGTCGACCTCCAGGTTGACGTGGAACCAGTCCCCCTGCGTGTCGGGCTGGTCGCGGAAGTGGCGGTGCAGCGTCCCCGAGAGCACACCGTAGGCGTCGAGCGGCATGCCGCCCAGTCAACCACCGCCGCCGCGCCCCGGTTCCGGACGCGCGGGAAGTCGGCCCGTCTGCCCTCGGTCGGCGGTACGTCGGACCGGGCGGTGCCCACCGCTCGCCTCTCCCGCGACGACGAGGGAGCTCGGCGGGCGGGTGGGGCCGGCCGGGAGCCGCAGGGGGCGCCGGCCCGGAGTGAGGGAGCCGAGGACTCGGGGCCCGCGGGCGCCGGTGCACGCGGGGACGTTGCCGGGCAGGCCGTGGAGGGTGAGGAAGCCGAGGACGGCGAAGGCGTACGCCTCCTTCGCCGTGGTCGGCAGGCCGAGGGCGTCGGAGGTCAGCAGTGCGGTTCCGGCGGCCAGTTCCTCGCGGAGCATGGACATCAGGACCGGGTTGCGGGTGCCGCCGCCGGAGGCGATGACCTCGGTGACGCCGAGGGGACGCAGCGCGTCGGCGATGGTGCGGGCGGTGAGCCGGGTGAGGGTGGCCAGGACGTCCTGCGGCGCGAGGGCGCCGAAGCCGGCCAGCACCGCACCCAGGTATCCCGGGTGGAACAGCTCCTTGCCGGTCGTCTTGGGGGCCGGCAGCCGGTAGTACGGCTCGGTGAGCAGCGCGCCCAGCAGTGGTTCGTGGATCCGGCCGGCGGCGGCGAGGGCGCCGTCCTCGTCGTAGTCGAGCCGCCCCGCGGTCAGTTCGCGGACCGCCGTGTCGAGGAGGGCGTTTCCCGGGCCGGTGTCGAAGGCCACCGGCGCGCCGGTGGCGGGCAGGGCGGTGAGGTTGGCGATCCCGCCGATGTTCAGGGCGGCGGGCGCACCGGGACGCCCGCGCAGCAGCATCAGGTCGATCAGGCTCACCAGTGGGGCGCCCTGGCCGCCGGCCGCGACGTCGGCGGGGCGGAAGTCGGAGACGACGGGGCAGCCGGTGGCCTCGGCGATCCAGGCGGGGCGTCCGAGCTGGAGGGTGCCGCGCACCTGGCCGCCGGCCGCCCAGTGGTAGACGGTCTGCCCGTGCGATGCGATCAACTCCGCGCGTCCTGCGCAGAGTTCATGGTCGGCCCGGACGGCGAGCCCGGCGAAGGCCTGTCCGATGCGGGTGTCGATCCGGCACACCTCGGCCATGGTGGTGGGCGCGGGCGGCAGGGCCGCCGCGAGCGCGGTGCGCAGGGCGTCGTCGTACGGGGCGCTGACCATGCCGAGCGGAACCAGCCGCACCACGTCCCCCTCCCCCTCGCTCCCGGCCTCGATCGTCAGCTCGGCGGCCGCCGCGTCGACGGCGTCGTACGAGGTGCCCGACATCAGGCCGACGACCCTCATCGCAGCGGCCGGCGGTGGTCGTCGCCGCGCAGGCCCGCCAGGGCGACGGCGCTCAGGGCGCAGGCGCCGGCCGCGTAGTAGGCGGGGATGTCGGTGCTGCCCGTGCCGGCGGTCAGGGCGGTGATGGCGAGGCCGGCGCAGCCGGAGAAGACCGCGTTGGCCAGGGCGTACGCCACTCCGAGGCCGGTGCAGCGCACGGACGCGGGGAACATCTCGGCGAGCATCGCGGGACCCGGTCCGGCGAGCAGGCCGACCGCCGCGCCCGCGCCGAGGACGGCGACCGCCTTGGCCGGTGCGGAGGCGGCGGGGTCCTGGAGGAGGTGCAGGAGCGGGAGGGAGAACACGACGACGGTGAGGGCCCCGCAGAGCATGACGGGGCGCCGGCCGATCCGGTCGCTGAGCATTCCGGCGGGCAGGATGGAGGCGGCGAAGCCGAGGTTGGCGAGGGTGGTGGCGATCAGGGCCTCCTGGAAGGACGCGCCGAGCGTGGACTGGAGGTGGGACGGCAGGACGACGAGGAAGGTGTACCCGGCCGCGGACCAGCCCATGATGCGCCCGATGCCGAGCGCGACGGCCCCGACGGTGCCGGTGCCGGTGGCGGTGGCGGTCGGGGGTTTCGGGGTCGCCGGGGCCGCCGCCGGGGATCCGGGCGGTTCCGCGAGGCCGGCGCGCAGCCACAGGGCGCCCAGTCCGAGGGGCAGGGCCAGCAGGAACGGGATGCGCCAGCCCCAGTCGTGCAGGGCGGCCGGGGAGAGCAGCGAGGCCAGCAGGGCGGCGGTCGCGGCGCCGGTGAGCAGGCCGAGCGCGACGGTGAAGGACTGCCAGGCGCCGTAGCGGCCGCGCCGGCCGGGGGGCGCGTACTCGGTCATCAGGGCGACGGCACCGCCGAACTCCCCTCCCGCGGAGAGGCCTTGCAGGGCGCGCAGCAGGGTGAGCAGCCAGGGCGCGGCAGCGCCGGCCGTCGCCTGGGTCGGGAGCAGCCCGATCAGGGTGGTGGCCAGCGTCATGAGCCCGACGACGAGGATGAGGGTGGGGCGGCGGCCGATGCGGTCACCGAGCCGGCCGAACAGCAGGGCTCCGGCGGGGCGGAAGAAGAAGGCCAGCGCGAAGGAGGCGTACGTGGCGACCAGCGGCCCGGCGCCCGCCGTGCCCGCCCCTGCCGTGCCCGCTACCGACTGAGGGGTGAAGAAGTGGGCGGCGATGACGGTCGCGAAGCAGCCGTACACCCCGAACTCGTACCACTCGACGAAGTTGCCGACCGCTCCCGCGAGCAGCGCGCGGCGCGACCGGGTCGAGGCGGGGTCCAGCGGATCGGACTCCGGATCGGACTCCGGACCGGAACCCGCTCGCAGGCCGGCGCCGACCGTCATGTCGTCGGATGAAGCCGGGAGGGGGTGAGGGGGGTGCTGTCCTGCGGAGGTACCTCGGCGGCGGTCAGGGCGCTGCCCGCCAGCCAGGTGCGCCAGTCCATGTTCCAGTCGCCGAAGCCGTTGTCGAAGGGGGCCATCTTCTCGCCGCCGCTGTTGACCACCTCGACGATGTCCCCTTCGCGGACCGTGTGGAAGAACCAGGCCGCGTCCTCGGTGCTCATGCCCGTGCAGCCGTGGCTGACGTTCTCCTCGCCCTGGGACTCGACCGACCAGGGCGCGGCGTGGACGTACTCGCCGCTCCAGGTCACCCGGGTCGCGTAGAAGACGGGCAGGTCGTAGAACTCCTTCGTGCCGCGCTGGATGCCGACGGTGTCCCCGCGCATCCGGACCTTGTACTCCTTGCGCAGGACCACCTTGATGCCGGTGCGCGTCCGGAAGCCGGCCTTGCCGGTGGTGACCGGGATCTTCCTGATGACCTGTCCGTTGCGGCGTACCGTCATCTCGTGGGCGGCGGAGTCGGTGACGGCCTCGATCCGGTCTCCGACGGTGAACCGCAGGGGGTCGGAGGGACCGCCGTAGCCGTGTTCGCCGAACTCCACTCCGTCGAGACCGCTGCTGACGCGGACTTCGGCGTGGGCGGGCCAGTACGTACGCGGCCGGTAGTGCAGCGTCTCGTCGTCGACCCAGTGCCAGGCCCCTTCGACGTGGGGCTCGGAGGTCACCTGGAGTGCCTGCTCCAGCCGGGCGCGGGCCTGGAGGTCGTCGGCGGGCAGGGGGCGGCTGAGGGTGGCGGTCACGATCTTCCCGGCGCCGTAGGTGCCGGGGCCGGGCCCGAACTCGACCGTCAGCCGGCCGCTCGCCGCCGCGGGCGGCGCCGTGCGGAACGCGAAGCTCACGCCGACCGGTGTGCCGGCCGCGTCCTGTGCGGCGACCCGCACGGTGTAACTCTGGCCCGCGCGCAGCGGCTCGGTGTTGCGCCAGCGCCCGCTGTCGGGGGCGAGGTCACCGGCCAGATGGCGGCCGTGCCCGTCGCTCACGGTCACATCGGTGAGGCGTCCCGCGTCCGCGAGGGCGATCTCCAGCGGACCGCCGGCGTCCGTGGCCGGCACGTCCGCGCGGGCGGCGTGCGCCGCGTCGCCGAGGGGCGGGTTCCACAGGAGCGAGCCCACTCCCCCGGCGGTGGCCAGGACGCGCTGCTCCCGCCAGTCGCCGCACAGCCCGGTCCGGAACGTCCTCGCCGCGCACCAGCCACCGCCGACGGACCTAGGGCTCTCGTCCAGTGCCCGCCCGACCAGCAGCGTGACCGCCGCCTCCCGGGGGGCGCCCGCCAACGACCTGTGCGCGGTGTCGGACCCGGGCGGTCGGCCCGGCGCCGCGGCGACGACCAGCATGGCTCCCGCGACCACCGCCGCGGCGCCCAGCACCCTGGCTGGTCGCGTCCTCGTGGTCCGTTGCGTCCGCGGCATGACCATGCGGGCCCTCCCAGATCTCGTACGGCCGGATGGCAGCATCCAAACGATCCGGAGCCAAAACGATGATCATAAACTCGGCCCTGCGGCCGAACGGGGACCCAAGTGAACCCGCACGGAGCACACGCGCTCCTCCCGGCGGCGCGGATCAGGCGGGCGGGGTCTCGTCGATCGCGAAGAGGTTCTCGGTGCCGGTGACCTCCAGCAGACGGCGGAACTGCCGGGTGGGCGCGGCCAGGCGCAGGGTCCGGCCGCGATCCTCGGCGACGATCCGCGCCCGCAGCAGCGCGTTCAGTCCGGATGAGTCGCAGAACGTCAGACCGCTGAGGTCCACGACGACCTCGTCGGGGCCGCCGGTGTGGGCGAGCGCGGTGAGCAGTGCCGCGCGCAGCCCCTCGACGTGCTCCAGGTCGATCGCGCCGGTGGGGCGGACGGTGATCACTTCCGACCCCACCTCGACGGCGGCGGGCTCGATGGCGGCAGGCTCGACGTCCGCGATCGGTTCCTCGTTCATGAGCCTTCCTCCGTCCGGCGACCCGTCGGGAATCGTACGAAAGTCTAGGCCGCGGCCCGGGGCGGTCGCAGCTGCGCCTGGCCGAAGAGCAGGGCATAGCCGTCGGGAAGCCCGGCCAGGATCCGCTCGACGAGCTCGGGACCGGCGAGGTCGGCGACGGGGCCGAGGACGGCTCCCGTGTCCCAGCGTGCGGTGGCGAGCGTGCCTCCGCACCGCGCGGCGAGGTCCTTCACGAATTCCCAGCCGGTGAGCTGCCGGATGTCGGGAATCTCCGCGGTGAAGGCGAGTGCCGCCGGGGCGGGCAGCCGGCTGGCGAGTTCGACGCGTTCGTCGCCGGTGAGCCGGCGGCCCAGGGCCGCCAGGACGTCGCGGACGGCCCGCTCGGCGCGTTCGCGGTTCGGGTAGGCGCCCTCGTACTGCACGCGTTCCAGCAGCTGCTCGAACGTCAGGGCCGGTGCGGGACGTGCCGGTGCGGGCCGACGGTACATGGGGGTGCGCTTTCCTTTCGGTGCGAGGAGGGCGCCGGTCGAGGCGGCCGGTGCCCCCGCGTGGTGGGCGGAGGACGGGGATGCCGGAGGGGGTCGGGGTCCCCGCCCTCCGCGGACGGTGGACTACCGGTTCAGCCGCTGATCTGCTTGGGTTCGGACGTGCCGCCGATGGCGATCTTGCGGGGCTTGGCCCGCTCGGCGATCGGGATGCGCAGGGTGAGGACACCCGCGTCGTAGTCCGCCTTGATGTGCTCGGTGTCGAGCGTGTCGGCAAGCATGATCTGGCGGGAGAAAATGCCCAGCGGTCGCTCGGACAGCTCCCTCTGCACGTCGTCCGTGTTCCCGGAGGGCCGGCGCTCGGCCTTCACGGTCAGCATGTTGCGTTCGACGTCGATGTCGATCGCCTCGGTGGAGACGCCCGGGATGTCGAAGGCCACGACGTACTCGTCACCCTCGCGGTAGGCGTCCATCGGCATCGCCGTCGGCCTCGACCACGTGCCGGGGTTCATCAGCTGCTCCGTGATCCGGTCGAGCTCGCGGAACGGGTCGGTCCGCATCAGCATCGCGAAACACCTCCAGTCGACTCGGGCAGGCACTGCCCATGCGCTTCAACTCGACACCGTTGTAACATGTCATCGAAACGATGACAAGCAAGAAGTCACCAGATCGATGACAATCAGCTCAGGAGGCCTCGATGCCCTCGGACCACCCCCGTTCCTCCCCCGAGCCCGGTCCCACGTCCTTCCTCGCCGCCGCCACCGCCCTGGGCAGCATCGAGCGGGCCCTCGACACGGCTCGCTCGGCCGATACGGGCACGCCCGGCCCAGGGAAACCCGGCCCGGGTACGGCGGATCCCGTCGAGGCCATGGCGGCCCTCCTGCTCCTGCGCCAGGTCCGTGAGCAGCTGGCCGGCTGGGAGAGCGGTCTGATCGAAACGGCCCGGGACGCCGGGGCGAGCTGGGCCGACCTCGCCGGCCCCCTCGGCGTCGCCAGTCGGCAGGCCGCCGAACGCCGCTACCTGCGGCTGCGCCCCGGCACCGCCGGGAGCACGGGCGATGAGCGCGTCCAGGCCACGCGCGACCTGCGGGCCGCCGAGCGGTCGGTCACCGCCTGGGCCCGCGCCCACGCCGCCGACCTGCGCCGGCTCGCCGCCGCCGTCACCGCCCTCCCCGGCCTGCCCGCCACCGCCCGGACACCCATCGGAGTGCTGGACCAGGCCCTGGCCGGGGACGACGCCGCCGCGCTCGTGGCCCCGCTGATCGCGGCCCGTTCCCATCTCCAGGCCGGCCATCCCGACCTCACCGCCCGGATCGACGCCCTGGTCCAGCAGACCGACCGGCTCCGCCGGGACACCCGCGACCAGCGCCGGGGCGGCTGAGACCGTCCGCGCTCACAGCTCCCGCAGGGCGGGCAGCAGCTTCGCCTCGGCCCAGTCGAGGAAGGGCTCCTGGTGGCCGCCGCCGATCTGGACGAGGGCGACCTCGGTGAATCCCGCCTCGGCGTAGGGGCGTACCGCTTCGACGACCGCCTCCACATCGTCGCCGCAGGCGATGGCGTCCGCCACGTCCTCGGGACGGGTCCGCTGCGCGGCCTGGTCGAAGCCCGCGGTGCCGGGCAGTTCGGCGTTGACCTTCCAGCCGCCGAGCGCCCAGCGGAACTGCTCGTGCGCCCGCGCCACCGCCGCGTCGCGATCGGTGTCGTAGCAGACGGGGAGCTGGCCGACGCGCGGCTTGCCCGCTCCTCCGTTGCGGTCGAACGCGTCCAGCAGTTCCCGCTCTTGCTCGGTGGCGATCACGAGGTCGCCGAGCCGGCCGGCGAGTTCGCAGGAGCGGTCGCCGGACACGGCGATGCCGATCGGCGGCGGCTCCTCCGGGAGGTCCCACACTTTGGCGTTCTCGACGTCGAAGTGGGGGCCGTGGTGGCTGACCAGACCCCCGCCGAAGAGGGCCCGGATGATGTCGACGGCCTCTTCGAGCATCTCCAGACGGACGTGCGCGGCGGGCCAGCCGCCGCCGACGACGTGCTCGTTGAGGTTCTCCCCCGAGCCGAGCCCCAGCCGGAAGCGCCCGTCGGAGAGCAGCTGCATCGTGGCTGCCTTCTGCGCGACCACCGCGGGGTGGTAGCGGAACGTGGGACACGTCACGTACGTCATCAGTGGGATGCGGGTGGTGGCCTGCGCCGCCGCGCCCAGGACGCTCCACGCGTAGGGCGCGTGTCCCTGGGAGTCGAGCCAGGGGAAGTAGTGGTCGGAGATGACGGAGAAGTCGAAACCCGCCCGCTCCGCGCCGACCACGTGGTTCACCAGCTCACGGGGTCCGGCCTGTTCGGTCATCATCGTGTACCCGATTCGCGTCATGTGCGGCGCCTTGCCGCCGTCTCGCCGGTTCAAACGCCCACGGTCCACCCCGCCGCCCGCAGATCCGCGGGGCGGATGAAGCGGGCGGTACGGGGTAGCCGCCCTCTGTCGAGTCCACGCCCTGATCCGCAGCGCGGACCACGGCCCGAGCCGGAGGTGAGAGGTGCCCCGATCCGTCCTGATCCCGACCACAGGAGAAGACCCGCACAAGCTGATCGCGCTGCCCGGTGTCTACCGCCCCCAGGCCGACACCCGTCTCCTCGCGGACGCACTGGTCCGGGAGGAGCTGGGACCGGCGACGGACGTGCTGGAGATCGGCACCGGCACGGGCGCCCTCGCCCTGCGTGCGGCGGCCAGGGGAGCCCGGGTGACCGCGGTGGACGTGTCCTGGCCGGCGGTGGCCACCGCCCGGCTGAACGCCCTGCGGGAGCGGCTGCCGCTGCGGGTCCTGCACGGGGACTTCGTGGACCGCACCCGCGGCCGGCGCTTCGACATGATCCTCGCGAACCCTCCGTACGTACCCTCGCCCCAACCCCTGCCGCCGTCGCGCGGCCCCGGGCGGGCCTGGGACGCGGGGCCCGAAGGGCGTCACGTCATCGACCGGATCTGCGGCCGGGCCCCGGCTCTGCTGCGCCCCGGCGGCGTCCTGCTGATGGTGCACTCGGACATGTGCGGGGCCCAGCGGACGGTGGACCAGCTGCGTCGGGCCGGGCTGTCCGCGGGGGTGACCTCGCGCGACCCCGTGCGGTGGGGGCCCGTACTGCGTTCCCGGCGGGCCTGGCTGGAGAGCAGGGGCCTGGCGGACCACGGTGAGGAATGGGAAGAGCTGGTGATCATCCGTGCGCGGTACCTCTGAGACCCCCGAGATCCCCGGGACCCCCGAGGGCCCGCTGCTCGTCGAGGGCCCGGTGGAGATCGTCCTGGACGACGGGACGATCGCCCGCTCCGACCGGTTCATGGTCGCGGTGTGCACCTGCCGCCGCAGCCGCGCCTATCCCTGGTGCGACACCAGCCACCGCCCCCGCCAGCGGACCGCTCCCGGCGCCGCCCCCGACCCCGAGGACAGGACCTCCCGATGACCGCCGCCCCCCGCCCGACCGGCGCCCGCCCCACCGGCCCCGGCCTGCCGCAGCCGCGCGGCGAGCTGTCCGGCGCCGTGGTCACGGCCCTGCGTACCTGCCTGCCACCCGCCTACTCCTCCGGATCCGTCGTGGAGGCCGACCCCTGGGGCGAGGACCTCCAGCTCGCCCTCTGCCTGCTGTACGAACTCCACTACCGGGGCTGGGGCGGCGTCGACGACGACCGCGAATGGGATCCGGACCTCCTGCGGCTGCGCCAGGCACTGGAATCCCGCTTCCTGGACGCCCTGTGCGCCGACCTGGCCGACGCGCCGCGGACCGTCGAGGAGGCCTTCGCCCCGCTGCTCGTCGAGCCCGTCGACCTCTCCGGCAGCCTCAGCCACCAGCTGCGCACCGAGGGCGAGCTCTGGCAGTTGCGCGAGTACGCCGCCCTGCGCTCGCTCTACCACCTCAAGGAGGCCGATCCGCACGCCTGGGTCATCCCGCGGCTGACCGGCCGGGCCAAGGCCGCGATGGTGGCCATCGAGTACGACGAGTTCGGCGCCGGGCACGCCGACCGGATCCACGCCCGCCTCTTCGCCGACCTCATGACGGACCTCGGCCTGGACCCCACGTACGGCCGCTATGTCGAGCAGGCCCCGGCGCCGCTGCTCGCCACCGTCAACCTGATGTCCCTCTTCGGCCTGCACCGGGCGCTGCGGGGTGCCCTCGTCGGACACTTCGCACACGTCGAGGTCACCTCCTCACCCGGCTCCCGCCGCCTGGCCCACGCCATGCGTCGCTGCGGAGCGGGGCCGGCCGCCGAGCACTTCTACGCGGAGCACGTGGAGGCCGACGCCGTCCACGAACAGGTCGTACGCCGCGACGTCATCGGCGGCCTGCTCGCCGACGAGCCCGCCCTGGAGGCCGACGTCGCCTTCGGCTGCGCGGCGACCGCCCTGCTGGAGGACCGCCTCGCCGCGCACATCCGTACGGCCTGGCGGGAGAACAGGTCGGCCCTGCGCACCGCGCTGCCCCAGGAGGCCGCCGCCGGGCCGGCCGAGTGGGGGGCGGGGGTCCCGTAGGCTCGGCGGATGGCCAAGTACTTCGACGTGCACCCCGAGAATCCCCAGCGGCGCACCATCAGCGGCGTGGCGGACAGCATCCGGGCCGGCGCGCTCATCGCATACCCCACGGACTCCTGCTTCGCGCTCGGCTGCCAGCTGGGCAATCGTGACGGCCTCGCGCGGATCCGGTCGATCCGGGACCTCGACGACCGTCACCACTTCACCCTGGTGTGCGAGAACTTCGCCCAGCTGGGGCAGTTCGTACACATCGACAACAAGGTGTTCCGCGCGATCAAGGCGGCGACGCCCGGCCCCTACACCTTCATCCTCCCCGCGACGTCGGAGGTGCCGCGCCAGCTGATGCACCCGAAGAAGAAGACGGTCGGCGTCCGGATTCCCGACCATCTCGTCACCCAGGCCCTGCTCGCCGAGCTCGGTGAGCCGCTGGTCTCCAGCACCCTGCTGCTGCCGGACGAGGACGAGCCGATGACGGTCGGCTGGGAGATCAAGGAACGGCTCGACCACGAGGTGGACGCCGTGGTCGACTCCGGCGACTGCGGCACCAGGCCGACCACGGTCATCGACTTCTCCAGCGGTGAGGCGGAGATCGTACGCCGCGGCGCCGGCGACACCGCGCGCTTCGAGTAGCCCGGGGCCGCCCGGCGAGCCGGGGGAAGGCGCGGCGGAGAGGGCGCCGCGGGGAAACTCGTCGCGGTCGCCGCCCGCCACGCCCTACGGTGGCGGGCATGCACCAGCACCGCGAGCGGGCCCGGCGCCCCGGCCGTCGTGTCCGGACCACGGCAGGCCGGCGGAACGCACCGGTCGCGCTGCCGCCCCTCGCGGGGGCCGAGTTCGTGCTCGTCGGGTATTTCTCCGCGAAGCGGAAGGACTTCACCACGGTCATGGACGCGGCCGCCGCGGACCTGACGGTGCGCGGCGCCCGGATCGTGGGCCGATTCGTACAGCGCCGCGGCGTCTCCGACGGCGGTGTGCGGAAGATGGCCCTGCCGTACTCCTCGCGGACCGTGCTCCGTTACGGAAAGGTCCGTGAGGTGGCCGCGGCCCGCGAGCTGACCGGAGCCGACGCGGTGGTCTTCGTCCATTCCCTGACCGAACGCCAACAGCGCGTGCTTTCCGACCTCTTCGGCTGCCCCGCGCTCGGTCTGGCGCAGGCCCTCGCCGCGGGCTGAGCCGATCCGGGCGCGACGCCGCCCGTCGGGCGCGGCCGGCCCGCCGTCACGACAGCCCGTCCCCGCGGGCCGCCTCCTCCTCCTGGGCCAGCCGGTGCATCGCCTTCAGCACCGGTTCGAAGAGGATCGCGGCGGCGACCGCCGCCTCCACCTTCTCCGACTCCGAGGGGTAGGTGTCCACGAAGTCGAGGTCCCGGACGGCCACCTGGTGCGTCAACCGGGCGTAGGGTGCCATCAGTTCGGCGTCCCACGGATAGTCGAGCCGGATCGGGGAGGCCACCGCCACCACCAGCGCCCGGTGGTCGGGCGAGATGTGGCGAGTTCCCGGGCGGCCGACCAGCCCAGCATCTCCAGCAGTCGGTCCACCTCGCGGCGCGCGGTGACCACGGCCTCGTCGCCCTCGTCCGGCTCCGGTACGTGCGGCAGCGCCCACAGCGCCGCGCCCAGTCGGATCGTCCTGCCCAGGGAGTCGTCGTCGATGTGCCGGAGCACTTCGCGCGCCGTCGCCACCGACACCCGGCCGACCTGGATCAGCGTACGCACCAGGCGCAGTCGGCGCAGATGGTGCTCGTCGTAGTCCGCGGTCGTGGCGCTGACCCGGTGTCCGGGCGGCAACAGAGAGCGTCACTGTCTCACCATGCGCGGTGCGCTGGGCGGTGCACCCTTGGGTGCCGGCGCTCCTCGCCATGCCGTGCATGCTCCGCGAAAAGCTCTACGCGTACGCTTCGGCCTCGGATACCTTCCACCACAGGATGTGGGCGGTCGTCAACGGCAAAGGAACGAGCGGGCAAGGACTGGCCGCCGCCGCGGGCGTGCTGCCCGTCGAGAAGCTCGGACGGCGCGCCGCCGACCGGTTCGCGCACCGCGCACCCCACCCGCCCGCACCGGCCGAACCGGCCGCACCCGATACATCGGCCACACCGGATACATCGCGCCGAGCACGACGCCGGCGCCATTTCACGAGGAGAAGCAGCATGGATGCGCACAGCAGTACCCCGCCCCCCGGCCCCGGGCGCATGGGCCGTGTCGCGGGGGCGGTGATAGTCGCCGCGGTCCTCGGCCTCACCGCCGCGTGCACCGGCGGCCTGTCCGGCGACAAGGGCTCCTCGTCCTCCTCGTCGCAGAAGGAGGGGACGTGGAAGATCGGCGACTGCGGCGGACCCGACCCCGACGACGCGCCGGACGGATTCCGGGCCTTCGACTGCGGTGACTCCGGTGCGACGTTCAAGGCCCTGGAGGTCACCTCCGCCGGGATCCTCCCCGGTTCCATCCAGTGCCCGGCCGGCACGGACGTGATGATCCGGGTGTCGATCTCCTACGGGTCCTCCTCCAAGGACAAGAACAAGGGCGGGGGCATCCCGACCCACACCGTCTGCGGACGCAATCTCTCCGGCGACCACCCCGGCGACGCGGGCGCGGGCGGCGGACAGCTGGTGAAGGGCGACTGCGTGAGTTCGACGGCGCAGGAAGTCGCCTGCGCGTCCGCCGGCGCGGACGGGTTCAAGGTCCTGGAGCTCGCCAAGACCAAGGAGGAGTGCCCGGCCGGCACCACCGAGCCGATGGAACTGACCATGTCGATCGGCCGGCCGTACGACGTGATCTGCGGCAGCGCGGTCTAGGTCGTGTCGTCAAAGTCCCTCCTGGCCGGTGGGGCCTGGCACGCACGCTCATCCCCCAGCCTCCGGCCGGGGGGACCCCCAGGTTGTCGT